>DAOQAK010000005.1 GCA_035353855.1 Bacteroidales bacterium
AATTTTATGTGTAAAAAAAATATTCCGAAATGTTTGTTTATATCTTAGAATTCGGAACGCAAATTTGCAAAGATTCAGTATATTTATAGTAAAAAAAATTGATGATCAATAGCATAAATTAAGTAAAAAAATTGTAATATTGTTCTTAAATAAATCAACAAATAAAATGATTATGAAAAGATTTTTGATTGCAATCATACTTATTGCAGGTGTTACATTTACTGCTTTTACACAACAAATCACTGCTTCTAAAATCCCGGTTGATTCAGTTACCAAAAAAATAACTTATACCGAAGTTGCGCAACAAACCGGAACAAAAGATACTTTATATAATCGTGCAATACATTGGTGTAATTCATTCTTTGCAAATCCACAGTCAGCAACAACTTTACGTGATGTTGCCATGGGAAAGATTGAAGGAAAATACCAATTTAAAGTTACAAATGCTCCTGATAAAAATGGATTAAAAACCGATGCCGGAATAGTTAAATACTCATTTACAATTGAACTTAAAGAAAATAAATATCGTATTAAAATTACCGATTTAAATCTTAAAGGTGCATCCTATTTTGCTCTTGAACGCTGGCTCGACAAAACAGATAAGGCATACGTTCCACAGTGGGATTACTACCTTACACAAGTTGATGAGTACATGAAAGATTTTATAAAAAACCTGAAAAAAGGAATGCAGGAAGTGAAGAAAGTAAATGACAACTGGTAAAGCTTATTCTCCTTCATTTTCATCTTGATTTTCCATATTCCCTAATGCATATAAAAATGCTCCGGTAAAGAATAAACATCCGGCAGTACCTGCGAAGATTTTAGTAAACGTTGTTGACTTCTTGATATAAAATTGATTCGAGGGTTGATAAGTTATGGATGATGGATTAGTCATTGTTCTTATTATTCCTGAAATCCAAAACGAATTATCATAAAATGTCAGAGATGAAAAATCTTCATTAGTTGATAATGCAAAAATACATCTGAAATGAAGTGGACTTGTTTGTTCGCTGTAAGTATGTAAAAATTCTTTTGAAGTCCCGTTTTCTGTTGTAAAAGTTACCGGAGTGATTGAATCATTTTTATTTATGTTATAAAATTCAGTGGTTAAAGGGTAACTTGAAATATTAATATATGATTGAGGTGCAATAAAATTAGGTTGTGTGCTATCATTAAAAAAATCATTTACTTGTTCGTATTCGAAAATTGCCGTACTTCTTTTCCAGTCGATGTAAAGAGGTTTAAGGAGTTTATTATAAATGGTAACCTGTATTGGTGAATTCTTACCTTTAAACGTAAATCTAATCACCACCGTATCATTTCCGACAAAATATTCTTTATTCTCGTTTTGATATAGATTACTATTTACATAAACATATTGATATTTAGAGCAACCAGAAAAAACAATAATGACAAAGCCTATTAAAAACAAAAATGTTTTTACTTTAATTGAGATATAGTTTTTCATATTGAAAATTTTTAAATGAAATCAAAAAACAAATCTTATGCCAAGAATAAAATATCGAGAAAATAAAAACCTGTGATATAATAAGATGCAAATTCTGTTTTAGAAAATCACTTTGATGTTAGAACTTCTGGTTAAGTGATTTGACGCGGTATTTACGTTTTCGAGAAGAATGACTCCCGGCGATTTTCCTTTTTCAAGCGAACCATATTTTTCTGAAATATTTAAAAATTCTGCACCATTTAACGTAGCCCATTTCAACATTTCCTGTAATGGAATGAATGGCATGCTTGAACGAATGGTTTTTATTTCGTCAAGTATGGAAAGATTTTTATTTGAAGCAAAACTGTCGGTTCCTAAAGTTATTTTACACGATTTGTTGAAGAACATTGCAAAGTCGGGAAGTTTTTGTTCGATATATAAATTTGCATTCGGGCAAAAGCACCAATAGATATCAGAAAAATAATTTAAAGCAAAATCAATATCGGTTTCTGTAGCAACAGTATTATGTACTAATTGTATTTTATTATTTTTTGCAAGGTGTTCAGAAATGGCTTCAATAGGGCGTTTTCCGCAATTTGAAAAATCGGAATGTTCCACACCAAAACGAAAATGCATGTCTTTAATGTTTCCGTTTTTTGTCAGGAAAAATTTATTTTCTTCTTCACTTTCCTGGTGATGAATGCTTAAAATTTCACCGGTATTTTCGTTGTGTTCCTTTATAAGTTGAAATAATTTTTTAGATAAAGAATAAGGCGCATGTGGTGTTATTGAAGCGCTATTATTTTTTTTGATTTGTGTTACTTCATCAATTAATCGTAACGATTTTTCAAAAGCTTTTTCGGCTTTTTGTGGTGCAGATGCAAATGTTTCGATAAAATTATGAAAGTAAATATTGCTTTTTTCTTTTAATGAAAAAGTAATATTCGTATTGCAAATATCGCCAACAGCAACAATGCCGCCGTTTTTCATTTCTTGTTCCGCCGAAAAAATATATTCTTCAGTTGAAATATCATCTTCTTCTTTGCGAATATTTTGAAGGTTGATTATAAAATTATCAAGACCTGTATGTTCGGGAATTCTGTTCTTCAACCATGATAATTCAAGATGGCAATGTGCATTGATAAAACCCGGACAAATAAATCCCTCAAATTTTTCTACATCAGAAATTGAATGATCAAGGTTATTTGGTTCAATTACATTTTCTTTTAAAACACCTTGCTCATCAATAATAATAATGCCGTTTCTGACAGGTTGCTGTGAAATCGGAAAAACAATATCGGCCGAAATTTTTCGCAAAGTGAAATTTAGTTTTAACAAAATTATTAAATCATCTTTTTGTATTTTTTGTAAGCTGGAAGAGTTATTAACAAAGGGAGTTTAAAAAGTACCAAATTTCAAGACCCAAATTCAAAAATTAAACAAAAGTATTTCGTACCTACCTGCCTCTCCAGCCTGATTCGCATCGAGTCAGGCAAGTCAGGCGATACTTTTTTATTTTGTTTATATTTTAGTTTTACCAATATAATGTTTCTGCGAAACTTTATTTAGCCTCGTTAGAGGCGACATATTGGTAAAAATTCAAACACTACATAACAAAGCCCCATCGGGGCGATATATTTAATACATTCGTTTTACAATGAATTTTATTCTTTTTGAATATTTTTTAGATTTTAAAATTTGGTTCTTTAGATTTTGAGTTTAAAAGGGTTTTATTTTTAACTTTGTGTCGGAGAATAAGAAATGACAAATACTTCAGAAATAAACAAAAAACAAGATATTCGTTTTCTTTCACAGGAAGAATTAAAAAATTTTTTCATTGAGAAAAACGAAAAAGCATTTCGTGCAAAGCAGGTGTGGGAATGGTTGTGGAAAAAATCGGCACATAGCTTTGATGAAATGACAAATGTTTCACTTGCTACACGGGAAATGCTGAGGGAAAATTTTATTTTCGAAACGGCAAAGCCTGAAATAATCAACATTAGCAAGGATAAGACAATTAAAACTGCTTTTCGTTTTCGCAACGAACATATTGCTGAAGGTGTTTTAATACCAGCCGAAAACCGCATGACTGCTTGTGTTTCATCACAGGTAGGATGTTCCCTTGGATGCAAATTTTGTGCAACGGGAAAATTAGGTTTTACCCGAAATCTATTGTTCGATGAAATTTACGATCAGGTTGCAATTATTGGTAAGCAGGCACAGGAGCATTATCAGCATCATCTTACAAACATAGTATTCATGGGCATGGGCGAGCCCTTGCTGAATTATGAAAATCTTTTAAAAGCGATTGATCGAATAACTTCTCCTGATGGATTGAATATGTCGCCATCACGCATTACCGTTTCAACAGTAGGATTGGTGAAGATGATAAAAAAATTAGGCGATGATAATGTAAAATTCAATCTTGCGCTTTCGCTTCATGCAGCAAATGATAAAAAGAGAAACCAGATTATTCCTGCGAATGAACAGAATTCGATGAGCAAGCTTGCTGAGGCATTGAAATATTTTTATGAAAAAACCGGAACACGAATTACACTGGAATATTTAATTCTCGATCGTTTCAACGATTCCATTGCCGATGCAAAAGAACTTGCCGAATTTTGTAAAAACTTTCCATGTAAAATAAATATTATTGAATACAATCCTATTGCCGGAAGTGAATTTGGAAAGTCAAGAGAGATAAGCGTAAAAGGATTTGCCGGTTACCTGGAAACAAAAAATTTAATAGTGAATATTCGTAAAAGTAGAGGTGAAGATATTGATGCAGCTTGCGGACAGCTTGCAGGAAAATTAAAAAATAAATCTTGATTTTATGAAAGTAGTATCTGTAAATATTTCCGAAAAAAAAGGAACCATAAAACATCCTGTCGATAAAATTATTTTGAATGATAAAGGTGTGGAAGGTGATGCCCATGCAGGCTATTGGATTCGGCAGGTTAGCATGCTTGGTGCAGAGAGTATAGAAAGATTTTCAAAGCAGGTCAAACGCAAAATAAATTTTGGTGAGCTTGCTGAGAATATTACTACTGAAGGTTTTGATGTATACAAGTCAAATATCCTCGACCGTTTTGAAACAAAAAATGTAATTCTTGAAGTTACACAAATCGGGAAAAAATGCCATGGCGACAGATGTGCAATTTTTCGTGAAGTGGGAACTTGCGTTATGCCGAAAGAAGGAATTTTTTGTCGCGTTATCAAAGGTGGTGAAGTAAAAGCAGACGATGAAATAATTTATAAACCGAAAATTTTTAAAGCTGCCGTCATAACGCTCAGCGACCGTGCCAGTCGTGGAGAATACGACGATCTTAGCGGACCAAAAGTTATTGAATTTTTAGAAAAATATTTTATAGAAGAAAAACGTGAATTTGAAAATTCATACAAACTAATTCCAGATGATGCAAATCAATTAAAAAAATTATTGGAAGATTTTACAAATAAAAATTTCGATTTTATTTTTACCACAGGAGGAACAGGAATTGGTTCAAAAGATATAACAGTTGACGTTACAAAACCCATGCTGCATAAGGAAATTCCAGGTATCATGGAATTCATTCGATACAAATATGGTTCTGAAAAACCGAATGCACTAATCAGTCGCTCGGTTGCAGGATTGATTAATAAGACAATGATTTTTACTTTGCCCGGAAGTGTAAAAGCCGTAAACGAATACATGACAGAAATTTTAAAATCGTTGAATCATTTGGTTCTTATGCTACATGAAATTGATTCACATTAATTATCGGAGTTATTTATGACCAGGGAAGAAGCGCTGCAATTATTAAAAGAAAATATAAAAAACGAACGCACCATTTGGCATTCACTTGCATCAGAAGCAGTGATGCATGCATTGGCAGTAAAGCTTAATGAAAATCCTGAAAAATGGGCAATGGCAGGATTGCTGCATGATTTGGATGTTGAAATTACCAATGCCGATCCGAAAGTTCATGGATTAATTACAGCAAAAATGCTGGAAGAAAAAAATTTTGATGCTGAAATTATTGAAGCAATAAAACTTCATAATGAAGAAGCAGAAGGAGTACCTGCACGCAGTACCAAGTTTCATCATGCTTTAGCAGCAGGCGAAACAATCACCGGATTAATTCAGGCTACCACTTATGTTTATCCCGATAAAAAAATTGCATCAGTAAAATCTTCATCAGTTGTAAAACGAATGAAAGAAAAATTATTTGCAGCATCGGTGAAAAGAGAAAGTATCCGCGAATGCGAATTAATAGGAATTCCTTTAAATGAATTTGCTGAAATAGCCGTAAATGCTATGCGAGGCATTGCCGACCAGATTGGTTTATAAAAAAGACACAGCAACAAATTGCGGTGTCCTTTAAAAATAAGATATACCAAACTTACCTAATAATTATTTTTTGGGAGTAACAAGTTCATTGGGTTGCTTTTCGGGTACAACTCCAGAACTTGTATCTTCAACAACGCTACCTTTTATACTTAAAACGATAGTACCATTGCTTGCATTAGAAATTACGGTAATTTGTTTGCTGATGGTTCCTACAATATTTGTTTTGGTATAATTAACTTTTATTTCTCCTGTTTTTCCTGGTAGTATTGGTTCTTTTGTCCATGCAGCTATAGTACAACCACAGCTTGTAGTTACATTAGTTAAAACTAAGGGTTCATTACCTGTGTTTTTGAATGTGAATGTGCAGTTACCATTGCTGCCTTTAACAATAGCGCCATAATCATGCACTATATTATCAAAAGTAATAATAGCTGCATTTGCATTATCACTACTTTTATCCTGTGTAGAGTTGTTCTGTGCATTTATTGCCATTGCAATAATTAGAAAATAAAATGATAATAAAACATTTTTCATAATTTGAAATTTTTATAATGATTATAAATTAAAAATTTGATGTTTGAATTATATATTGGAAAAGATTTATTAGATAAAAATATTTTTATCAGAGATATTATTAATGCGACCGGAATAAAACTATTCTGGGAAAAATTACAGAGAAGAAAAATTAAAATAAGCGGGGAAATAGATTTTCTATAGATAAAAGTATTTATACTTTTTCTATTTTCACGATGCGCAAAAAGGATTTGTGTGTTTTGCGAACACGAAGTAATATCGGGAAGACCACTGATAGTCTCCAAGACCGACCTCAATTTATTTGTTTAATAAAAAACATTAAAAAATTATTTTAATAAGATTCTTAATAACTAAGACAAATGTATAAATTTCTTATTTAATACAATAGTTAAATTATTTTTTATAAAAAAGGCACAACAAAATTTGTTGTGCCTTTAAAGAATTAGATAAACCGAACTTACCTAATAATTATCTTCTTATAAAAATTAGTATTTTCACCTGATAATTTTATCATATAAATACCCTTAGGTAAATCGCTAAAATCAAAGGTTTTTTCGTATTTATTATTCACTAAATTTTCAGAAATAATAGTTTGTCCTACCACGTTGCTAATCGAAAGTTCATTATATTTTTCGGGATTATCAATACTTACAGTAAAGCTACCATTATTTGGATTTGGATATACAGTAATGATATTCTTTGAATAATCTTCTATTCCGGTTAAAATATCAGCTGTAACAATAGCTCTAGGGCTTATACATGAATCGGATTGTACCTGCCAGTTATAAAAGTAGTAGTAGTAAGAGGATCCAGCAGTACTACCCGTTACGGATAAAACATTAGCTAATGTATAAGGATAAGCTGGTCCCGAAGTTTCTCTCCAGAAATAATTAGAAACACCTGCTCCTAAAACATAACCTGTTCCAGCGGGAACGTGGAAATTTAAAGTAACGGATTGTGTTCCTGTTGAAACGCTTGTTTTTACTGAATCCAGGTAAGTTCCGTTGCTATTTCTTAACCAGATGGTTCTTGTTCCGGCGGTTTGTTCATAAACAGTAACCGATTTAATAGTTACTGGAGTATATGTATCAAATGTTAATCCCTGTCTTGCAGCTGCAGTATAATAACCACCTGCTGTACCTTTTGCTGTCATCCCAACTGATTGTACTGCATTTCCGATAACATCTTCAACATAGTAGTTGGTAGTTGTGGAAAGAGGAGGAGTAGTATATGAATTTCCTTTAGCAATTGCTGTTCCTCCTGTTTGAGCAGTATACCATTTTAGCACACCCGAACCACTAGCAGATAAAGTTACTGTAGAACCTACATTTCCACTTCCTCCAGTAGTAGAAGGAGCAGTAGGAACAGTAACGGAAATAAAATTAGTTTTTGTTGTGGTGTATGCAGAGTTGTTATTAATTTTTAGAGTCACTGTGTAATTACCACTTGCACTATATGTATGTGTTGGGTTCTGTAATGTAGAAGTTGAACCATCACCAAAATCCCAAAGCCAAGAAGTTGCTTTATAAGATTGATCAGAAAAAGAAATTTGTGATGAAACACATGCAAGCTTTGTCATGGAAGCAGCAAAATCAGCACTTGCAGGTATTGCACCTGCTGTACTCATACCAGCTTGTTGTACAGCCTTAGATGAGGCATCTTGTATGTATCCAACAGCAGCTAAATTTGCTGAATTATCAACATTTGCATAAGTCCATGATTTGATATAAACTACTGAATCTCCAACAGCCATAGTAGGTAAAGTCATGCCATTTGGGTCGGGCAAGAATTTCTTAAATACGTTAATGTGATCTGCTGTTCCATATGTTCCCTGGTAATTCATATTTTCTTCGATAACTGCAATTTTTGCAGCATAGGTACCAGTAGTAGTTGCTGTTTTCTTGATAACCATTTTTACAGCAATAACCCCATTACTAACTTCATGAATCATTGAAATAGTAAAAGGAGAAGTAACAGCATAATTAGTGTTTATATTAGTTTGTGTGGGTGTTGAAGACGAATGTACACCATCCAGTTGTGACCAAGGTACACCACCAGTATTAGGATCGTTAACTCCATATAAAGTTGCTTGAGTATTTACTTCGGTTGGATTGTCCTGATTCATCGGATCATCTCCTGGCCAATCAACATGATAATAGATCAATGCCATTTTAGTTGCATTATTAGTATGTAAGGTCGTAATGCTTGCATCAGCACTTGGGCAGTTCGATCAGCCAGTATTAGTAAACTGTTCAAGTAAGACCATTCTTTGTGACTTTTGTTGTCCCCAAAGGTTCTGTGCAAACAGTATAGCTAGAACCAATGGAATCAAAGTTAAAATAGATAATTTTTTTTTCATAGCTTTTTGTTTTTAGTTATTAATTATTTTGTGATTTGGTGAATAAAAGTATATGTATATTTCGATATTATGATGACAAAATTAAATATTTTTTGTAAAAAACATATAAATTTATAAAAAAAATATATTAGAAATCAAAATTTTCTGTTAAAAACCGTTTTAATTAAATAATTTATATGAATTCATTTCGGTTCATTTTACTTTTTTAATTATTAAAGACTATTTTTGTTGAAGCAAACTTTTTTAACTATTAGATATTAATTCCTATGAATATAAAACTCCGCAAAGCCAATGAATCCGACCTTCCTGAGGTTTTTGATTTAATTAAAGAACTTGCTTTGTATGAAAAAGCTCCTGATGAAGTTACCGTTACATTAAACGATTTGAAAAATGATGGTTTCGGAAAAAATCCAATTTATGAAATAATTCTTGCCGAGGTTAATAATGAAATTCTTGGGATGGCATTTTATTTTTATGCCTATTCTACCTGGAAAGGAAAATGTATTTATCTTGAAGATATTATTGTTCGTGAAGCGTATCGAGGGAAAAAAATTGGCAAGCTTTTATTTGAAGCTGTGATCATGAAATGCAAAGAAGTAAAAGCTAGAAGAATGATGTGGCAGGTACTCGACTGGAATACTCCGGCAATAAATTTTTATAAAAAATACAATGCATCGCTCGATCAGTCGTGGGTCAATGGAAGACTTACCGAAAAACAAATTCATGATTTTATTCCCGAAATTGATATTTTTGTAAATTAATTGTATAAAATTATTTTATGAATTTTATTGGTTTCATTCCTGCACGTTACGGTTCTACACGCTTTCCGGGAAAACCTTTGCATGTTATTGAAGGAAAATCGATGATACAGCGCGTGTATGAACAATGTGCGAAATCAAAGGTTTTATCTGCACTTGCTGTTGCTACTGATGATGAAAGGATTTTTAAACATGTTATTTCCTTTGGCGGAAAAGCAATAATGACGAAGTCTGAACATAAATGCGGAACGGAAAGATGTCACGAAGCTTTTCAGATTTTGAAGAGTGAAAATAAATTTTCAGATAATGATGTTGTTATAAATATACAGGGTGATGAACCGCTTATCAATCCGGAACAAATTAATCTGGTTAGCTCATTGTTTGCAAGAAAAGAAGTTCATATTGCGACATTAATTCGCAAACTTGAATCGGAAACAGATTTAAAAAGCAACACGGTTATTAAAGTAGTTATTGATAAAAATAAAAAAGCATTATATTTCAGCAGGGCTGCAATTCCTTATTTGGCGGGTAATTCAGAGAATAAAAATATTTCCGAAAATAATTTTTTTATGCATATAGGAATTTATGCATATCGTGCTTCGGTATTAAATGAAATTGTAAAACTTCAGCAATCTTCGCTTGAAAAAGCGGAATCGCTTGAGCAATTACGATGGCTTGAAAACGGGTTTCCTATACATGTTGAATTTACTAAATATGAAAGTCATTCGGTTGATATCCCTTCTGATATTGACAAAATCATTAAGTTGCTGAAAGAAAAATAAATCATGATTGCGCAATATCTCAGCGAACTGTTACTCCGTTTCGATACAGTAGTACTTCCGGGTTTGGGAACATTTCAGTTAAAAAATGTTCCAGCAACAATGTCGGGAAATACAATAATTCCTCCGGGGAAAAAAATATTATTTGATCCTTCATTAAATGTGAATGATGGGGTATTAGCAAATTATATTTCTGAAAAAGATAGGATCTCATTTGTTGATGCCTGCTCACAAATTCAGAATTATGTTTCAAATATTCTAAAGAATCTTGATGAAGGAAATGAAATAACTCTTGAAAAAATCGGGATACTGAAAAAAGATGATTCGGGAAACCTTTGTTTTAAGGCAGATAAAGGTGATATATATAATATTGATTCATTTGGACTGGGCTCTGTTTCTGCCATTCCACTAATGGGAAATACTGTAGAAGAAAAAATAATATCAAAGAAAAAAACAACTCATAAGTTGATATGGATTGCTGCAATTGTAGTTTTATTTATTGCCGGTTTTACAACTGTTTATTTTATAAAACCCGGTTTATTAAAGGGTTTTGGAATAAATAACAAAATTAGTAAACAAGAAAATTCAAACACTGTTTTGAATACAAATCAAAATAAAAATATTTCTGAAAATAAAGTTTCAACTACAAATAATAAAGATTCAGTTATAACAGGAAAACAGGATAATATTACTGAAAGCCCACAACAGGAGGGTGTTCGTTATTATATAATTGCTGCCAGTTTCCGAATCAAAGAGAATGCGGAGAATTATGCTGTTCGGCTTACAAGTAAAGGCTATAAATCGGAAAGTATATTTTTACCTGAACGTAATCTATATGTGGTAAGTTATGATACATATACCGATAAAACTCAGGCTAATCAAGCTCTTGCAAGTATTTTAGCTTCTGAAAATTCGGCAGCATGGATTTTAGAAAAATAAAATTTCAGGAAAGTGAAAAAAAGAAAATTATTTAAGTTCGCACAACTGGAAACTTTTAATAATGTCATTCAGCCTAGCCCGGAAGAATTTGTACATGAAGATTTTTTTCTTAAAGGAAAATGGAAAAGCGAATATTTTAAAAATAATAATCCTATTATACTTGAACTGGGTTGCGGAAAAGGAGAATATACAATAAGTCTTGCTGAAGTATATCCTGATAAAAATTTTATTGGAGTGGATATTAAAGGTGATCGATTATGGAGAGGCGGTAAAACAGCTTTGGATAAAAACCTTGTCAATGTGGCTTTTCTGAGAATTCATATTGAGAAGATAAATAATTTTTTCAGCCAGGATGAAGTTTCGGAAATATGGATAACGTTTCCCGACCCGCAACCGAATAAACCAAATATAAAGAAACGTCTTACTTCTCTGCAATTCCTGGAGCGTTATAAAAAAATATTATCTGAAAAAAGTATCATTCATCTTAAAACCGATAATGCGCCATTATTTGACTTCACGCTGGAAGTAATTGAAAATTACAAACACCATCTCATTTACCAAACTCACGATTTGTATAACGAGAAAAATATTAAAGAAGAACTTCACATAAAAACGTATTATGAGCAAATGTTTCTGAAAGAAGGGTTTCCCATCTGTTATCTCGAATTCAGTTTGAATTCTTGCTCCGTGTAACTCCGTGTCTTCTCTGTGCAACTTCGTGTAATTTTTTTATTAAAGAAAGTTAGTAAATAAATAAGTCATCTAAAAACATTAATTTTGAATTTATTATTTTATAATACTTATGACATTGAATATCAATTTTTCTATTCTTCAAAAACAACTTGAAGGCGACTTATATACCGACGAATCAGCAAGATTGATTTATGCTACCGATGCTTCTGCATACCGCGAAAAACCTCTTGCTGTAACGCGTCCGAAGAATAAAGAGGATATTAAAAAAATCATTGCATTCGCACACGAAAATAAAATTTCAATTATTCCTAGAACAGCCGGAACATCGCTTGCAGGGCAGGTTGTAGGCGGAGGAATTGTGGTTGATGTTTCAAAATATTTGACCGGCATTCTTGAAATAAATGAAAAAGAAAAATGGGTTCGTGTTCAGCCGGGTGTTGTTCTTGATGAGTTGAATAAAATACTTGAACCGAAAGGACTTTTATTTGGCCCTGAAACTTCCACATCTTCGCGTTGCATGCTCGGAGGAATGGTTGGAAATAATTCCTGCGGCGCTCATTCGTTGATTTACGGCAGTACCCGCGACCATTTGATTTCAGTGGATGCTATTCTTTCTGATGGAAGCGAAGTAAAATTTTCTGAAATAGAAAAAAATGAATTTGAAAATAAATGCAAAGGCAACTCACTTGAAAGCCGCATTTATCAAAACATTCGTGAGATACTTTCCAATTCGGAAAATCAAAAGGAAATATTAAATCAATACCCTGATAAAAATTTAAAACGCCGGAACACAGGCTACGCAATCGATTTGCTTATGGATTGCGAACCGTTTACAAATGGTGGAGAGAAATTTAATTTCTGTAAACTCATTGCAGGTTCTGAAGGAACGCTTGCTTTCATTACTGAAATAAAATTAAATCTTGTTCCGCTTCCGCCAAAAGAAAAAGCTTTGGTTTGCATTCACTTGAAAAGTGTTGAAGAATCGCTGCATGCAAACCTTATCGCATTAAAACATAATCCCGTTTCAATTGAATTGATGGACAAAGCCATCATGGATTTAACGAAAGAAAATATCACACAAAATAAAAATCGGTTTTTTGTAAAAGGTGATCCCGGCGCGATTCTGATTGTTGAATTTGCTGAAGAACAAAAAGAGGTCTATTTAGAAAAAGCAAAGGCAATGGAAGAGGAAATGAAAGCTACAGGTTACGGTTTTCATTTTCCTGTTGTTACCGGAAGCGATATTAAAAAAGTTTGGGACCTTCGCAAAGCCGGACTGGGCGTGCTTTCCAACTATCCGGGTGATGCAAAACCGGTTTCACTGATTGAAGATACTGCAGTAAATCCGCAGTTTCTTCCTGCATACATTAAAGATATTGATGCAATGCTTGCAAGACATAAGCTTAATACGGTTTATTATGCGCACATTGCTACAGGCGAGCTTCACATCAAACCTGTGTTGAATTTGAAAGACCCGAAAGATGTTGAATTATTTCGCACAGTTGCTTTGGAAACAGCTCAGCTTGTGAAAAAATATAAAGGTTCATTAAGTGGTGAGCATGGTGATGGCAGACTGCGCGGCGAATTCATTCCCTTAATGATTGGCGAGCATAATTACAATTTACTAAAACAAATTAAAAAAACCTGGGACCCAGAAAATATTTTTAATCCCGGAAAAATTACCGACACGCCGAAAATGAATACCAGTCTGCGTTTCGAGAAGGGAGCAAAAGAAAAAGAAATAAAAACATTTTTCGATTTTTCGCACGACCATGGCATTCTTCGTGCTGTTGAAAAATGTAATGGTTCTGCCGACTGCCGCAAATCCAATATTATCGGGGGAACCATGTGCCCGAGTTACATGGCTACGAAAGATGAAAATAAATCAACACGCGCAAGAGCCAATATTTTAAGGGAATTCCTGACGCATTCGCAAAATAAAAATCCTTTCAGTCATAAAGAAATTTATGAAGTGATGGATTTGTGTCTTTCATGTAAAGGCTGCAAATCGGAATGCCCGTCGAATGTGGATATTACTAAATACAAAGCGGAATTCTTACAACATTATTACGATGAACATGGTGTTCCGTTTCGTTCAAAGATGATTGCCGACATCACGCGAACCAACAGTATTGGCGCTATTCTCCCATCGGTATTTAATTTCTTTGTAAAAAATAAATTCTTTTCAGGTGTTGCTAAAAGTGTTCTTGGATTTGCTCCAAAGCGCAGTATTCCTACATTATATAAAATTACGCTGCGAAATTGGTTTAAGAAATTTTCTTCAGAAAGAGATAACAACAAATTAAAAAATGGGAAAGTATTTTTATTTGCAGATGAATTCACAAACTATAACGATACTGAAATTGGAATTAAAGCAGTAGAGCTTCTCACCAGGCTTGGTTACCAGGTTGAACTACCAAATCATGTTCAAAGCGGAAGAACATATTTATCAAAAGGATTAGTAAGAAAAGCAAAAGAAATTGCAAATAAAAATGTAGAGTTGTTAAAAGATTTGGTTAATGATAACTCTCCGTTGATAGGCATAGAACCTTCGGGAATACTGACATTCCGTGATGAATACCCGGAACTTGTTGACGAGAATTTAAAAGAAGCTTCCAAAAAACTTTCAAAAAATTGTTTGATGTTTGATGAATTTATTGCTTCGGAATATGAGAAAGGTATAATCAGCAAAGACTTGTTCTCAAAAGAAATCAAAAGCATTAAATTACATGGGCATTGTCATCAGAAATCGCTGGCATCAACTGAACCTACGAAGAAAATGCTTGAGATTCCTGAAAATTATAAAGTGGATGAAATCAAATCGGGTTGTTGTGGAATGGCCGGGTCGTTTGGTTATGAAAAGGAACATTACGATGTTTCGATGAAAGTGGGCGAACTGGTTTTATTTCCGGAAATCAGAAAAACAAACGATGAGGTAATTATTGCTGCACCCGGCACCAGTTGCCGCCATCAGATAAAAGATGGAACAGGAAGAAAAGCATATCATCCCATTGAAATTTTATATGATGCATTAATAAATTAATAAAGTTTTTTGCGTATTAAAAAAAATTGTATATTTGCAGCGAAGAAAATACGGCGATACAGAAAGAGGGGACGAGAGTCCCCTCTTTCATTGACTTGAAAATACTGATGATTAAAGAAGAAAATATATCAAAACTTATTAACGGTAAGCTTTCCGGAAGCGATAAATTTTTGGTTTCGGTTAAAGTAAACCCGGGTAACAGAATTGTTGTTTATATCGATTCCGATACATCTGTTACCATAGATGATTGCGCTGGACTTAGCCGCTTTATTGAATCGCAGTACGATAGGGAAGCAGAAGATTATGAACTGGAAGTTTCATCGGCAGGATTAAGTCACCCGTTGATTCTGCAAAGACAGTACAAAAAAAATATTGGACGTAAAGTAAAAACAGTATTAAAAAACGGAACAGTAAGAAAAGGTATTATTAAAAATGTTTCCGATAATGATTTTGAATTACTTGAAGAAAACACAGTGAAAGAAAAAAATAAAAAAATAATAGTTGAAAATATTGTTTCCATAGCATTTTCGGATGTGAAGGAAACCAAACTTATCATTAACTTATAATAGTTATACAAAATGGAACATATTAATTTAGTTGAATCATTCTCCGAGTTCAAAGAATTTAAAAACATCGACAGGGCAACATTAATGCGTATTCTTGAGGAAGTTTTCAGAGGTATGCTGGCGAAAAAATACGGTTCGGCTGATAACTTCGATATTATTGTAAACGTGGATAAGGGAGACCTTGAAATATGGCGTAATCGTACCATCGTTGACGATAATGCAGTAGAAGATTCAAACCAGCAAATTGCATATTCCGAAGCCATTAAAATAGAACCCGATTTTGAAATTGGTGAAGATGTTTCGGAAGAATTCCGTATGGAACATTTTGGTCGTCGTGAAATACTTTCTATCAGACAGAATCTGGCTTCTAAAATTCTTGATCTTGAAAAAGATAATGTTTATAAAAAATATAAAGAACGTATAGGCGAGATCGTTGCAGGCGAAGTTTACCAGGTTTGGAAAAAAGAAATTCTTATTCTTGATGATGAAGGGATTGAACTTTTACTTCCAAAATCAGAACAAATCCCATCCGATTTCTACAGAAAGGGAGATTCATTAAGAGCAGTGGTTTCAAAAGTAGAAATGAAAAATAATACACCGGTAATAATTTTATCGCGTACATCACCCGTATTTCTTGAACGATTATTTGAACAGGAAGTTCCTGAAGTTTTCGACGGACTTATCACAATTAAAAACATTGTAAGAGTTCCCGGCGAAAGAGCTAAAGTTGCCGTAGAATCTTATGATGACAGGATTGACCCTGTTGGTGCATGCGTTGGTATGAAAGGTTCACGTATTCACGGGATAGTACGAGAATTGAAAAACGAAAATATTGATGTTATCAATTATACATCGAATCCTACTTTATATATTCAGCGTGCATTAAGTCCGGCAAAAATTTCATCGATCATAATTCATGATGATACCAAGCGTGCCGATGTTTATCTTAAGCCAGACCAGGTTTCTATGGCAATAGGAAAAGGCGGGTATAATATTAAGCTTGCCGGAAAACTTACAGGTTATGAAATTGATGTATATCGCGATGCAGAGGAAGACATTGAGGATGTTGACTTACAGGAATTCAGCGACGAGATCGATCAGTGGATTATTGATGAACTGAAAAATATCGGATGCGATACAGCAAAAAGTGTTTTAGAAATACCTGTTGAAGAATTGGTTCAAAGAACCGACCTGGAAGAAGAAACCATTAAAGAAGTAATTCGAATATTAAGGTCAGAGTTTGAATAAAAAAATATAATTTTACAGCATAATTCTAGATAATTTTTAAGTTCAGAATTATATAAGGATAAAATATGGTAGATGCACCACAAGGATTGCGATTAAGCAAGATCGCAAAAGAGTTTAACATAGGCATTCAGACAATACTGGATTTCCTTAAAAAGAAAGGATTTACTGTTGATGCAAATCCAAATGCTAAAGTTAACAGCGAAATGTATGAGCTGTTAATTAAAGAATTTCAATCAGAAAAAAGCGCAAAGGAAGAATCCAAGCGGCTGAGCGGAATTGCTTTTGCAAAAAAGGAAACGATCACGATTGATGATGCTAAACCTGTCGTTAAACCTAAAGATGCAGAAAAAGAAGAACTTCTGATTAAGGATTCAAACGTAGCCGGCAAAAAGGAAATCTTTAAACTTGAAAAAGAAGAAACGGAAATTAAAGCCCCTAAAGTATTAGGGAAGATAGATAAAGAAAAACTTGAGCCCAAGCCGAAAACAAAAAAGAAAACTGAACCCGAACCGGAAATTGAAAAAAAGGAAACGGTAAAATCAAAAAGTAAAAAAGAAGAAAAAATTGAAACAAAGGAAGAAGTTGTTGCAGAAAAAGAAGAAATAGTTCCTGTAGAAGAAAAAAAGAAAAAAATTCAAAAAGAAGAAGTTCCTGAAGAAGAGAAAAAAGAAGAAAAGATTGTTGCCCCAGTTGAGCCGGATTCTAAAATAAAAGTTATTGGTAAAATTGATTTGGATTCAATGAATACCAAAACAAAACCAGCAAAGAAAACCAAGAAAGAAAAAGAAGCCGAGAAATTAGCAAAGAAAGAAGAAAAGAAAATAAAGAAACCGATTCAGCCTTTAGAGGAAGAAATAATACCTGTTGAAGAAGTAAAAGAAATAGCTGTTGTTGAAATACCGGAAGAAGAAAAAATTATACCGGAAGAAGAGAAGAAAGAATCTCCTGTAAATTTTATACCAACAGAATTCAGAAAACTTGATGGACCTACTATTCTTGGCAAAATGGAATTACCCACTATAAAAGAACCTATCAAAAAACCTATTATCAATTCGAGTGAAGAGATAAAAAATAAAAAGAAGAAAAGAAAACGTATTAAAAAAGAATTTAAGGTCGACCCTTCTAGAAGTGGTGTAAATAATAATATTGAACATCCCAAACATAAAGAGAAGAAATCACATAAAAAAGAACATTTAAAACCTGTAGTTTCGGAAGATGAAATTGAAAAACAGATAAAAGAAACTTTAGCTCGCCTTAGTGGTACAGGTAAATCGAAAGCATCAAAATACCGCCGCCATAAACGCGATATGGTAAACCAGCAGTTCCAGGAAGAAATGGAACGCATAGAAGAAGAAAAGAAAATCATTAAAGTAACGGAATTTGTTACCGCAAATGAATTAGCTTCCATGTTAAATGTTCCTGTAACGCAGATCATTTCAACATGTATGAACCTGGGGCTTTTTGTATCCATCAACCAGCGCATGGATGCAGAAACCCTTACAATAGTTGCCGATGAATTTGGTTATAAAGTGGAATTTGTTAGCGCTGATGTTCAGGATGCAATTAAAGAAGATAAAGATGATGATGATGAAAACAGGATTTCCCGTGCTCCTATTGTTACAGTTATGGGACACGTTGACCATGGAAAAACATCATTGCTCGATTATATAAGGAAAACAAATGTAATTGCCGGAGAAGCAGGAGGAATTACACAACATATTGGGGCATACGAAGTGAAGCTGGAGAATGGCAGAAAAATTACTTTCCTTGATACTCCCGGCCACGAAGCTTTTACAGCCATGCGTGCACGTGGTGCAAAAATTACCGATATTGTTATTATTGTAGTTGCAGCCGATGATAGTGTAATGCCACAAACCATTGAAGCTATTAATCATGCTTCGGCTGCTGGTGTTCCTATTGTGTTTGCGATCAATAAAATTGATAAACCTAATGCCAATGTTGAAAAAATAAAAGAGCAGCTTGCCAATATGAATTATCTTGTTGAAGATTGGGGAGGAAAATACCAGTCGCAGGAAATATCGGCAAAAAAAGGTGTTAATGTTGACCTGCTTTTAGAAAAAGTTTTACTGGAAGCAGATATGCTCGATCTCAAAGCCAATCCTCAAAGGCTTGCAATGGGTGCGGTAATTGAATCAGCTCTTGATAAAGGACGTGGATATATTGCAAAAGTTCTTGTTCAAAATGGAACATTAAATATCGGCGATATGGTTCTGGCAGGTTATACATGGGGGCGTGTTAAGGCCATGTTTAACGAAAGAAATCAGCCAATTAAAACTGCCGGTCCTTCAGCTCCTGTGCTTTTACTGGGTTTGAATGGTGCTCCGCAAGCAGGTGATAAATTTAATGTAATGACTGATGAGCATGAAGTAAAAAATATTGCAACAAAACGTTTGCAACTTCAGCGTGAACAGGGTTTAAGAACACAGAAACATATTACTCTTGATGAAATAGGCAGACGTATAGCCATTGGTGATTTCAAAGAATTAAATATTATTATTAAAGGTGATGTTGATGGTTCTATTGAAGCTCTTGCTGATGCATTACTAAAACTGTCAACAAACCAGGTGCAGGTTAATGTAATTCATAAATCGGTAGGACAAATTTCTGAATCAGATGTATTGCTTGCTTCGGCATCGAATGCAATTATTATCGGGTTCCAGGTTCGTCCATCTGTAAGTGCACGTAAGCTTGCAGAACAGGAACAGATAGATATTCGTTTATACTCCATTATTTATAACGCCATCAATGAGCTGAAATCAGCTATTGAAGGAATGCACACGCCGGAAATGGAAGAAAAGATTATTTGTAATATTGAAATCAGGGAAGTATTTAAAATTACAAAAGTCGGTAGCGTTGCCGGATGTATGGTTCTTGATGGTAAAGTTACACGTAATACCAAAATACGCCTTATCCGTGATGGTATTGTTGTATACACCGGTGAACTCGGATCACTTAAACGTTTTAAAGATGATGCCAAAGAAGTGAATGCCGGTTATGAATGCGGTTTGAATATTGCGAACTTTAATGATCTTAAAGTAGGCGATATTATTGAAGGTTATGAACAGGTAGAGGTAAAGAAAAAATTATAAGTAAAGAAAAAATTTATAGTTTTAAAAAAAGTTGCCTATGTTAAGGCAGCTTTTTTTATGTGTTATTCAGTATTTTTTATATTTACATTTTTGTAACGGATCAGAGATAAAAAAATATTTCTCGCTGATGAATGCAGATAAAAATCGCTGATAATTAAATATTTATACATACTGATGAGTTACTATTTTTTATACATTCAGTAATACTTTATCTGCAAATATATTAAGAGACTGTTTACGATTTTTTATTTGCGTTTTCCTTTGCATCCTCTTTGCATTCTCTGGGAACCTCTGTGTAGTAAATAAAAATCACACAAAGGTTCACAGAGTTTTCATCAATTTCACGAAACAGAGAACACTTTAGATAGCTTGATTATTATACTTCGGCTGAACGAATTTGCATTATTTTGCAAATTCATTCGCTCAGTATAATTTGAACCTATTCATTTATTTTCACTCTTACACCTTCTGAATGTGTGCTGAATTCGGGCGCGTACATACATTGAATAGTTGTAATTCCATTACTGAAATCACCTTTGTGTGTTACCCACAATGGGTATTCAAAAACATAAGTTCCTTTTGGCAAATAAGAGAAAAAGAAATTAGTTGAAGCATCGCGAGTGCTTTCATAGTAGCCAAGTCCGTCCTGGTATTTATACTGCGAAATAACATTGATGGGTTCAAATCCCGAAGCACGCATGTCTTTCATGTGAACGTATTCCATGTCGCGGTCAACGTGCAGTTCAATGCGGACTTTTATTTTATCACCCACTTTCAATTTTGTTGTATCGGTGATTTGATAAATTACCGGACCGGTTGCAGAATTTTTTTGAACAAAAAGTTTTTTCTCCAATTTCAAAGGAGTTTCAGCAGGTGTAATTTTATCAAGCTGTTCAAAGTACTGCCAATACAGCGCTCCCCACGATACACCTGTATCGGTTTTCTTCACTTTTACATTTCCCATATCCGGAGTAATTTCATTTCCACTCCACGATGTTTTAAAATATCCGGTGCCTGCTTCCACTTTTACATTGTCCATTTTCTTCGGGTCAATTTTTTGTCCGCCAAGAGATATTTCAACAAGCTGATCGCTGGCAAGCCAGTTGGTTCCCCGCAGCAGCAAGGCATAACAGGCTTCCGAAGTTGCTTTGGTAGTTTTCCAATCGGTAGTTTGTTTTTGTTTCAGCAACCACACTTTCATATTTTCAACAGAAGTGCTGTCGTTCGCAACTTCATCAAATGCTTCGATCAGCAACGACTGTGTTTCAATAGGAGCCTGGTACCAGAAATATCCGCCACTCATATCTTTCCAGTACATTCCCATTTCATCATTATTTATTGAATTTTCTTTTAATGATTTTATAATATCATTAGCCAAAGATTTATCTCCGATTCGATTCAATGCAAGCGATATCATTCCCTGTAAATAACGATTATTATCGAGCCAGTATTTTTTTGCCTGTCCAACAAAATAATCGTATGCATCTTTATTTTTCGAAGCAATTTCAACATCTTTCAGGAAATAACTGCGTGCATATAAGTATTGAATTTCCAAATAACCGATATGATTTTTTTCAAGTTCATCTTTTTTGTAATACTTCAGCAACCACTCGTAATCTTCTCTCATCCTGTTGTCGAGATACTCCACAGCATCTTTAATCATGTTCCAGCATTTGTTGTCATCTCTTATATTTTTTACACCAAGATTATCAAGGTGTCCGAAGCCGGTAACAACATGTTGTGTAATATAACGGTCGTCTTCCATGCCGCCAAACCAAGGGAATCCGCCATTAGGCAATTGCATTTTTTCGAGTTTTGCTAAAGCCTTATCCAATTCATAACTCATCTTGTTCAAATCGAAAAGTAATGCCACACGCTGTTTCCGTTCGCTTTCATTCTTTGCCTGCAATACCCACGGCGTTTCTTCAAGCATTAGCGATTTTAGGTCTTCATTTTTTTCAAGATTGGAAAGCAATGCATCGGGAGTTAAATTTTTCCAACTGTCGAAAACCGCTTTTATTTTGGGATGTGAGTTCGCGATATGTGAAGCAATGCTGTTTGCATAAAAACGACTGAATGTTTGTTCGGCACATTCATAAGGATATTCCATCATGTAGGGTAATGCTTGTATGGCGTACCATGCAGGATTGGAAGTATATTCAAGGGTGAGCTTATAATTTTTAAGCGTTGATGAAGATTTTGAATTCACAAGTTTTGTGAAAGTGAAATCTTTTGTTTCTTTTCCGCGAACAGGTAACGGCATGGTTTCAGTTACCAGCATCCGGTTGTTTAAAACAGGAATAACCATTTCTTCGCCATCACTGAAATTTCCTGACTTTGCAACCACTTTATATTTTATAGCACTGATGTTTTCGGGAATTTCTATATCCCACGAAAGTGCGCTACTGCCGCCTTTTGCAGCAGTAAATGTTTTTGTTGCATTGGCGTTTTTACAAACATCATCAATTGCTTTGAGTGTTGTTGCATCGAAGAGGAAAAGCTGTGCACTGCCTGTCATTTCTTTTTCAGTAAGATTTGAAACTTTTGCGGTGAATGAAATTTTATCATTTTCCCTGAAGAAACGCGGTGCATTAGGAACTATCATCAGATCTTTTTGCGTTACCGTTTCTTTTTCAATCTGGCTGAACTTTAAATCTTTTGTGTGAGCTAGCCCCATAAACTTCCATTTGGTAAGAGCTTCGGGAATAGTAAATGAAATTACAATGTTTCCATTTTCATCGGTTTTAAGCTGAGGATAGAAGAATGCGGTTTCATTAAAATTAGAACGTGTTTTTACATCTGTTAAACCTTCTCCGCTTTTTCCGGGTGCTGGTGGAAGTGCAACAGATAAATCTACAGTTTCTTTTGCTTGTTCAGCTAATCCCGCGCCCATTCCATAACCTGTCATAGTTTTTTCATCAGCTTCTTCTTTATTTTTATCTTTTTTATTTCCTGTTGTTACGGTTTCGCTTTTAGTTATGCTCATTACAGCATTTTGTGATACAGGTGCAGCGTCATACACCATATCGTAATCTCCTTCGTAGCTTTTAGATATAAAACCACTACTTCGATAATGTGTGTTTCCGTAATTAAATCCGAACCAGTTCAATTTATCATAGTACCTGTAAATAGGGTTAGGATAAGTTTCTTTATAAAACGAGTACGAAGTAGATGTGTTATTAGTAAAACTTTTTTCACCATCCCAATACAGACTTGAATAAAAGTTTTTCAGGATATCGAAATACCAATAGTTTGCTTCGTATGCATCGAGTGAAGCATCATACATGGTTGCCAGTAATTCGGCTGCAACTTTATCGCCGTTCTTTCCTTTTATTTTTATTTTCCATTCTTCCTGTTGACCCGGCAGCAGCTTATCGCGGAATGTTTCAAATTCAATGTCGAGTTCTTTATTGGTATAAGGAACCGTTACAATTTCTTTGTTCGTAAATAAACGATTATGTTTTACAGCAAAAATATGAATTGCAAAATTACCTCGGTATTCTTCGGTTACAGGAATTTCAAAAAGTTTTTGTTCTTTACTTAATGAAAGCCATTGATGCGATTTTATGATGCCGTCTTTTTCAATTTCATAATAAAATTTTACAGAATCATCTTTTGTCCCAAGTATGAATGATACGTTTTCTCCCGGTTCTGCCGAGCTTTTCACCAGTTCAAAATAACTGATATCGTTTTCTGGAATTTGTTTTTCTTTTGTACCATAAACTTTGAAATAGCTGAAATATTCAACATCTTCACCATATTTATCTTTTGTTTTTGCTTCCAAAATATATGTACCGGGCTTCCATGAAGAAAGGTCGCTGATTTTTATTGTTGAATCTTTCGGAGTTTCAAAAACTGTTTCAAAAACTTTTGTTTCTTTTTCCCATTTGTACATGTTGTTTTCATCATCGTACAAATCGTAAGGGAAACTTGAATAGTATTCATCTTTTGTCATCACGAACTTATCAGGACGATCCCAAATTCGTTCACGGAAGATTTTATCGGGTTGTTTTAATTTATAAATAGTAACGTTTCCTTTTGCTGCTTCTTTTTCACCGCTGAGGTTTGTTGTTGAAAGTGTGAAAATATTTTTCCCGGTTTTCTCAACATTATCGGGAACATAAACAGAGAGGGACAATGCTTTGTAACCAACTTTCACGTAATCCTGCGCAGAATGGGTTTCTCCGTTGATATCGGTAACATCAGCATAAACAGTGAAAGTATAAGTGGGATTGCTTTTTTTCGAAATACTTAAATCGGGTAATGCTTTGAATGATATCTTAAATTCTCCTTTATCATCAGTTGTTGTTGTGCCATTTGCAATTTCAGTTTGCGATGAACGTGGATAATATCCTTTCCACCAATACCACCAGTAAGGAAACGAAACCGTACGAACCACGCGGTATGTAACATTAGCTCCGTCAATCATGTTGCCGGCATATGCTTTTGCTGTTCCTGTAATATCAAGGTTTTCGTTAAGTTTATAGCTTCCTTTAACAGGATTGATGCTAACTGAAAATTTCGGACGCTTATATTCTTCAACGGAAAAATATGCGCTTCCATACGAGTCAGCAATATGTACAGAACCTGTAATAGCTGCGGGTGCCGTAAATGTCCCGGTAAACGATCCGTATTCATTTGAAGTTAATTCAAGGTCGCTAATCTTTTGATAATTTACATCGTAGAAAGTTACCGTAGTTTTTACGTTTGGTGCAACTTCTGTAAGATTGCCGTCATTATCATTTTTTAAGATGATTCCCTTAAAATAAATTGTTTGCCCCGGACGATAGATAGCCCTATCGGTAAAGAAAAATGTTTTATAAGGAATGTTGTTATCATATTTGTAATCTTTATACTGGTAATAGCTGTTGCTCGAAACAAAGCGATCGCTGCCATTGGAAAAATCTACATAAAAATACATGTAATCATCTGCAGGTGGAATTTCAAAAAAACCATTCTCATCGGTAGTAAATTTTTTCCATTTTACGTTTTCATATTCACGCAAAACATAATTATATTTACTGGTATAACATTGCGCGGTTACTGATTTCATTGGCTTTCCGGTTTCTCGGTCTGTAACAAAAAAATCCATTGCATAATTTTCTTTATACCTGTCGATGCTGCTGATATTGGTAATCCAAAACTGGCTATATGAAATAATTCTTTCGGTTGTTGTGAAAGTTTTTCCATCAGTTGCGAGCAAAACATAATACCCAAAAGGAAGTGCAGGGATTTTTATTTCAGCCGAATGGCTTTGGAAATCGCCATCATCGGGTAGGGTAATATTCCATTCTTTGTATGCAGATTCCTTCAGGTATTTTCCAACAAGTTCATCACCATAATATTTTTTCCTAAGTTTTTCATCATTTTCATAGGTCATTTTAATAATGCGCAGCGATAAATTATTGACATTTTTATAAGTTACCAGTGAACGGAAAGGCTTATTAGGTGCGTTTCCTTCTTCAACAGTCATGTTAAAGGATCTTGTTTTTATCTGGAATTTAAGGTTCTCGCAATTCTTAGCCCCATCTGATAATGGATACGCTTTTATTGCGGCTTCACATTTCTCAATTGATTTTTTCAGCATCCATTTATTTTCGTCCGACTGCAGTGGTTTGTATTTTAGTCCGTTGCTGTAATAATGCTGTGCGATGGCGTAAGTAACATCTGTTGAAGATGCGGAGTTTGAAAATTTTGATTCAAGAGCCAATAAAGTTTGAAGATAAAGACTGTCTTTAAAATCAAGAGTTGAATTATTTTTTACAAATGACATGCGTTTTAAGTCAACATCAATCAATGCCGATGGGTCAGCATCATTTGCATGAAATTTAATAAGATCTTGTAAAATAACAGCAGCATAATATTTCAGCGATAGCGAATCTTTTGTAGTGATGTTAAGCTTTACAAAATCGGGATAAGGTTTAAAATATTCTTCTTTGTCAATATCAAATTTAAAAGCAGGTTTGGTGATTTCCGATTCATCGTTCATGAAAAAGTCAACAGCACGATGAGCTAGAAAATCGTACAATGTAGGCCTGAACTTGCGTGAAAGGGTATCGCGAATAATGATATCGTCATATAAATTCAATTTTGTTTTTTTCAAATTTTCATAATCAGTAAGCGAAGCCACATAATTTTTTACTACTTCATTCAGGATTTGTTTTAGTGTCCATGTTTGAATATCGTATTCTTTGTATGCAACGGTTTCAGTACGCTGATAATATCGGTAACGATTTGTTGAATAAAAGCGCCAGTACATTTCGGCAAGCACTGAATGCAAAACAGGTTTAATAGGAAATGCTGTTTCATTGATTTCTGTCTTTAAATTTGCAATGCTGCTGTCGAAAGAATTTTCATTTAAATTATTATCGAGCTTCATTTTATACATTACTGCTTTTACAAACTGCGGGGCATTATTTTCAGCTTTTGCATTTTTGTAAACGACCAGCACCTGTTCAAGCGCCGACTTACTAAGGCCTTTGGCAAGCAACGAATCAATTTTTGCCCAGGCTTTGGTATAATTGAAAACTGAAATTCCGGAAATAATATTTGATGGATTATTTTTTTCCTTAGGGCTTAACGGTTTGTAGTTTGAAAAATATGTTCCGCCAAAAACCAGTAAAGCAAAAGCGCTTACCAATAATACAAGTTTTGTTTTCATAGCTGTATGATTTAATGTTGCAAGTTAAAAATTTTATTTGGTGAATTTTGTAATGAAGATGAAAAATAGTTTACAATTCCATAAAACGATTTTTGAATTCGGATTTATGAATTGTTTTTTTATAAGGACGCTGATTTACACGGATTTTTTACGGATAGAGTTTTTAAAATGATAAAATGACAGAATGAATGACAGAATAAATATTTTGATGGTGCTTATGATGTGTTTAATGTTACATCTTATAAAATAACATCGAGCATTTACAAGGTGGATTACCACAATGGGGACACATGTATTTTTTTTTAATAGAATCGTTGTACCAGTAATTTTTTATTTCTGTTATGAGTTTGAACCCTATGGTTTCAACCAGGTTCTTTGCATTTGCAATATCACCGCTTTTCCAAACAGTGGTACATATTACATCAATATTTTCAATTTTTTTCATTACACGGATTAATTCATCAGCCATATCGTGTGCAATGTGTGTATGTCGGTATTCTTCTTTTACACAAATGGTTTCGGCATATCCCATATAACCGTCATCAGTAACTTTTTTCTCAAAAGGCTTATCTACCTTCAACAGGCTTTTTTTAAATTCGGATTTTTTTAGTATTTCACCTTTTACAAAACCAACAATTTCGTTATTAATCTTATAAATCCTGATAACTTTCTGCGGATTTAAAATGTAATCTTTTATTGATTCATAAGTCTGAAAATTTTTGCCAACAAATTTATCCGACATTTGCAGCACAAGCGCTATCTCCTCTTCTTTCAATTCGGTTATCATAAAGTATGCATTATTATTGGTTGATTAAATTATCTTCGGCGAAATTACAAACATTCTGTAAAATAAATGATGACTTTATAGAGTAGCTTAAAGAAGCGATTATACCTATTATATATATGTAATAACTCAATAAATTTTCAATGGTATTAATCAAAAAACAGAAAAATTTGAAGTGAAGTAATGGTTTATACCGACAGAAAAGAGTTTTGCAAAAATATTTTTTGTTTTCTGTACGGTATAATATCCATGTTAAAGTAAATTCCGGCTGAATTTCTGTTTTGAATTTATTCATCATGGTTGGTGCAAATTTAAGTTTGTATTGAAATTTTATAAAAAGCCCAATGCTTATATGTTTTAGTAATCACTACCATTATTATATTGAAATCAACCGCTATATGATGATATCGGGAATCCTTAGTCATTGCTAAAATAATGTTCTTCATAAAAATTTTTACTTTTTTACTTATCTATTATAGGCTAAAACTTTTTCTAATAATTATTTATTTGCATAACTATAGTTATTAATAACTTTGCAGTAAAGTTTTATAAATGATTATAATATAATGAATGAAAAGATATGGCATAAGGATTTTATCTTTCTAATTTTGTCAAACTTTTTGATGTATATTACCTATTATGCAATACTTTCATCATTACCTATTTATTTAGTAACCGATCTTCAAGCATCTAAAATGCAGGTAGGAGTAGTGGTTGGAGTATATACCATTGCTTCAATACTGGTACGTCCGTTTTCTGGTTTTGCACTTGACAGATTTGGTCGCCGTATTGTTTTTTTATTGGCTTTAATAATTTATACGATATTGTTTGCAGGCTATCTGGTTGCTATTTCTATCACATCAATAATAACACTTCGTTTTGCTCAGGGCCTGGTCTGGGGATTTACCACGGTTTCGGGTTCAACCATAGCAGTTGATATCATTCCGGTATCGAAAAGAGGTGAAGGGATAGGATATTTTGCACTTTCAACAACACTGGGGATGTCAGTAGGACCGATTATCGGATTATTTATTTGTCATCATTGGGGTTATTTTGCCATGTTTATTTCGGGATGTTTTATCAGTTTTATCAGTTTGATTTGTGCATATGCTATTAATCTGCGCAAACGATTTATTGTAGGGAAAAGAATTAAATTAAAGCTGAACAGCATGTTTGATAAAAATTCTGTACGTCCTTCATTAAATGTTGTAATAACTATGATCTCATATGGTGGGTTGCTATCGTTTATTGCTCTTTATGGTCGTGAGATAGGGGTTCAGAATTCTTCCCTTTATTTCCTGATTCTTTCTGCGGGTATTGCAGCAGCACGACTTACTGTAGGCAAGGTGTTTGACAGGAGTGGTCCGCGAAAAATTATTACTTTATGCCTGATTCTTCTGATCATAGGGTTTCCGATGCTGGCAATAGCGAAAAATGAAGTTCTATTTTATATGTCTGCAATAATTATTGGATTTGGTAATGGAGTCATATTTCCAACGTTTCAGTCGATGGTTAATAATATTGCAGCACCCGAACATCGCGGAGCTGCAAATTCTACGCTATACACAGCAGTAGATCTTGGAATGGGTTTCGGGATGATCATGGCCGGGTTGATTGCACAGTATATTTCTATTCCTGCTATCTTTTGGATGAATGCAATGGTAAGTATTACAGGGTTATTATTTTTCCGCTTATTTGTCCTTAAATCATACGAGAATAAATAGAGTCGTGCATTCACGCTGAAATCTCTTAACTACTATATGTTTGCAATAGTTTGTTCAAGTATAATGTAAAAGCATCCTTCATTATATCTTCGTGTTTATACATTAACCGACCTTCGGTAAAACTTATTAGAAACATTATCCGATTGTAATCGGTTATAAACGAATTTTAAACGAAACTAAATATGTAAAAACCGAGTGATGGTTTTGCACTACTGTTACTTTGCTGCATCAAACAATTTAAAAAAATCTAAAATCTAAAATTTTTGAATTATGAAAACAACAATGAACAAAGTAGAATTAAATGGTTATGTGGGAACAGAACCGGAAATGCAAACAACAAAAACAGGAAGTAAAGTAATGCGTATTACGCTTGCTACACACGAAAGTTTTAAAAGAAAAACCGGCGAGTGGGTTAGTAATACCACATGGCATAACGTGGTACTGTGGAATAAAGTTGCCGAAATGGCTAATGAGTTTCTGAAAAAAGGAAGTCGTGTAACGCTTCGGGGCAAATTGATAAATCGCGAGTATACTGATAAATTTGGTATAAAACGAACAATATCGGAAGTCGTAGCCGGTGAGTTTGCATTAAATGTTGCGGCTTAAAAGCCTAATCCCGAATTTCTTATTGTCTTTCCGAGCGCAGCGAGGAAACCAAAGTAAATAGCATTTAGAATTGCTTCGCTTCGCTCAGCAAGACAAATAAAAAAGTAAAGTATTTTTTCTTTTTGTCTTTCCGAGTGTAACGAGGAAACTAAATTGATGTTATTCCGAGTTGTTTCGCTTCGCAATACAAGACATCACGAAGCCTACACCCTTCCCTCCGCCGCGGCGGATTAAGGGGAAGGGATGGGGATGGGGGTAAAAAAATATATTCCTAATTTCATTGTCTTTCCGAATGAAATGAGGAAACTAAAGTAAATAGTATATAGAGTTGCTTAGCTTAGCAAGACAATGTAATAAATTTATGGTAAAATTTATTTCCTGAATTGCCTTATAAAATCTTCCACTTCAGGAACGCCACCCTGGTAGATTAAATAACCATTATAAGGTTCACGTCGTGTTATTTCATCGTTGATAGGCGTGAGCATTATTTCTTTTACCTTTTCCAGGTCGTTCGTTTGTCCTAATGCCCAACCAAGTTTTATGTAAGCTACTTCGGGTAACATATTTTCGGCAGGAATAATTCCTTTTGCCATAAGGTCGCGACCTGTGTCGTAAACAAACATATGAACATATCCCCATAAAGTTTGAACGGTCATATAAATAGCAACACCTTTTTTAACTGCTCTTTCAATTGCCGGATAAATGGGTTTATTCACATGACCAAGACCTGTTCCTATAATTATGATTCCTTTATATCCGTTATCAACCATTGAGTCAATCATATCAGGATTCATATTGGTATAATAATAAAGCATACCAACTTTTTCTTCAAAATAAGGAAGTATGGTAACGTTGCGGTCTTTGCGCCGATGATTATAAATTTGTTTTATGGGTTTAACGCCTTGTCGTGTAACTGTTGCTAATGGAGTATCGCCAATAGTGCGGAATGTAGAGCGATAAGAAGAATGCATTTTTCTTACTCTTGTTCCCCTATGCAGGAAAGCGTAGTCGTCGGAAGTAGGTCCAAACATACATACCATAGTTTCGGCAATATCACCGTGACCTGCGGCAGTTGCAGCATGCATAAGGTTCAGTGCGGCATCGGACGAAGGCCTGTCGGATGAACGCTGCGAACCTACAAGAACAATTGGTATTGGTGAATTCTGAACCATGAATGTTAATGCCGCAGCAGTGTAATGTAACGTATCCGTACCATGTCCTATAATGATCCCGTCAATACCATTTTCAATTTCTTTGCCTATGGCAACAGCCAGTTTTTTATATTGTTCCGGGCCCATATTTTCGCTGAATACAGCAAAAACTTTTTCCGTAGTAAGGTTACAAATATCTGCCAATTCAGGAACGGCGCCATAAAGTTCACCGGGGCTGAATGCAGGAATTACAGCACCTGTGCGGTAGTCGAGGCGCGATGCAATAGTTCCGCCGGTTCCTATCAACTTAACTTTTGGCAATCCGTCGGTATAAGGAAATTCCTTTTCAGGAATCTTATAGTTGGCTTTTTTATAACCGGTTTCTTTCATGCCGGTAACAGTATCAGTATCAATCCCGATATTATATCCTGTAATGATTTTAAGAACGATATGTTTGTCATCATCGTTTTCGGAACGTGGCAATATAGTACCCTGAAAAGCTCCGCGGGTAGTGTTTATTTCAGCTTGTCCCCATACACGTACATTATATTTTTTAAGCAAATCAAGCGCTGTGCCTTTATACCCCTGGAAAAAATCTTCTGACATAATTTAGTATTTACGATTTACGAATGTTGATTTTTAATTATTGAACTTCTTTAAAAAGTTGAACAAAAGGAATATTTCCAATAGCTTTCTTTCTAAGTTCTCCCATTATCCATTTTGTTTCAACGTGGTCTTCATTTTTGCGGCGGATATTTTTGAATTTTTCTTTAAGAAAAGGAATCAGGGCAATAATATCACTTGAAGAAACTTTTGTAAAATTGATGCTTAACAATATGGAATCGAAATCCATTTGCGGATGTTCGTATAAAACGGGAATTATTTTTTTCACAATTTCCTTGTCGAGTTTTTGTTCACGAATGTATTTGAACATGTCGTAAATTTTTTCGTAATTAAAAGTGGAAACAGGTTTGAAGTGCCCTTCAATAAACTTCAGTGTGTGTCCGTAAAAGGTTCCGATAAATTTTGAATCGAACTTTAATTCATTCACAATTTTTTCAATCATTGGGTAATGATTGCGTTTAAGAATGTAATTGTAAGTATCTTCAGGAATTTTCCATTTAATAAGTTGGTGATAACGTTCAATAACTTCTTCGGGCAAATCCTGACGAAGCTTATTAATATAAGCATCTTCCAGTGGAATAGGTTTAGAGTCGGTATCGGGATACATGCGATCGGCACCGGGAAGCACGCGCTCAAAAATAGTAGTTCCATCACCGAACGATTTGCGGGTTTCTTTTGGAATACCTTCAAATGCCATCCTGCAACGTTCTTCAATAGTTTCGAGAGCGGTTTTTATATCTTCTTCAGGCGCCCAGAAAATGATTTGTGCATCGCCATCAGATGTTTTCAATAACTTTTTAATTTTATCGGAATCCTTTTCATTGATCAATTGTTGAATATCTTCCGAATGGGTCATATTGGGTCTTTCAATGCAGGCAATAACTTTAAGGCGTTCGCTAATGTCATCGGCAAACATTTTTCCGGGTTGCGTAAAATGCGAAAGTATGCCTTCGAACATAGGCAGGTTAACAGCAATAAGTTTATTCTTGTTTGCTTTGGCTGCTTTTATTGGAGGATAGGCGGTAAGTTTATGCCCGGTATAAGGCAGCTCAACAGACGATATTTTCCAGTTTTTGGTATCAGAAATTCTTTCATTTAAAATTTTGCGAACATTCAGTAATGCCCATTGGCGGAAACATTCGTTGTGGGTAAGCTCAGGTATCCATTTGGTATGAGCAACACCTTTGATTTCAACACGTGTTCCTCCTTTACAACTTACATTCACATCTTCACGTCCTGCGCCAATTCCTGTGCGAACCAGTCCGGTACTGCGGTTCAGGAAACGTATATAGTCGCAGGCTTCCTTTACTTCATCAGGATTAACCATGTCGGGGTAGGTAACAGTTTCTATTAGCGGCATACCCAGCCTGTCGGTTTTATAAATACGTGTATGACGAATATCGCTGACTTCACGGCAAGCATCTTCTTCGAGGCTTAATTGTATCAAACGTATTTTTTTATTTTTCATACTAAACTCACCTTCAACGCCGATAATCGCGGTTCTCTGAAAACCTGTGGGAATGCTGCCATCGAGATATTGCTTACGTGTAACATGAACTTCACCAACAATTTTAAGTTTTGAAAGATGTGAAATTCTAATGGCTGCCGCCAGCGCTTCCCTGTTTAAAGGAAATGGCGGTGTGTCGTCAACTTCGTAAGTACAGGTGGTCTCATTTTTTATTCTGTAAATGATTTCTTTCCTGGTTTTAAATTCCATGAGTGCAGTGCCATCGTATTCACCGAGTTCACTGAGAGTTGGACGCATGTGGCGTATTACTTCTGCATCATAAACCTCATTTTCATGGAAACAACCTGCCGGGCAACGGCAAAAAAGTTTTTCTTTAGTTTTTAATTGCTGGTGTACTTCGAGCCCCGACATAAAGCCTATCCTGTTATATGTTTCCTGGGTTGCCTGTTTACGTGGAACGTATCCTATAGCCTCGCGTGTATCATTATAATTTTTTACCGGATCGATCTTCTTTTTCATGAATCAGAAGGATTGTTATTAGTTAGTCTGAAAATTTAAATAATTTTTAAGTTTATTTTTTAAGACTTCAAAAGTATATAATATCTCATATATTGAAAAAATATTCAGGATAATTATTAAAAGATGTTGATAAAGAATTCATTTTAATTCTGAATTCAGAATTCAGAATTCTGAACTTTTTCCTGGACTACTTTTTCAATCACTTGCGGAAAATATTTATGCTCCAGTTCATGTATGCGTGTGGCAAGGGTTTCGGGAGTATCATTCATTTTAACTTCACAACGTGCCTGGAAAATTATATTTCCTTCGTCGTATCTTTCATTCACATAATGTATACTGATGCCTGATTCTTTTTCCCCGTTTGCAATAACAGTTTCGTGAACATGTTCGCCGTACATGCCTTTACCGCCGTATTTTGGAAGAAGAGCAGGGTGTACATTTATTATTTTATCGGGAAATTTCTTTATCAGTTTTGCTGGTACCATTAGTAGAAATCCTGCAAGTACAATAAAATCAATTTTATATTCCGAAAGTTTTGCTTCAACAATATCGGTTTCTTTTAATTCTTTTGGAGAAAATACAAATGATGGAACATTCAGCATTTGCGACCTTTTCAGGACATATGCATCTTCTTTATTTGATAATACAAGCGAAACGGATATATCATTTCTTCCTTTAAAATATTCAATAATATTTTGCGCATTCGTTCCGCTACCCGATGCAAAAATTGCTATTTGTACCATATTACATATTTGCTGATAATCCGAAAAAATATTTTTCAAATTTCCGTAACTTTATTAAATAAATAACATAATAATTTCACAAATTTATTCCTGCTTACAGTTCGCTTTTTTAACATTTTTAATGGCAATGCAGTATAACCGTGAAAATTTTAACATTTTTTAACTAAAATATAATTATATAAAATATTGTATATCAGATTAATGTAATAGGTTAGGGCAAAAAGTAACCTTAAAGTTTTGGTTATAATTGTATATTTTCATTTCTTTGCAGCCTGTTAAACTAAAAAATATTTAAAATGTCAGACATTGCAACAAGAGTAAAAGCTATCATTATTGATAAGCTGGGTGTAGATGAAAAAGAAGTTACACCTGAAGCTAGTTTCACAAACGACCTGGGTGCTGATTCTCTCGACACTGTTGAGCTGATCATGGAATTCGAAAAAGAATTCAACATTGCTATTCCCGACGATCAGGCTGAAAAAATCGGTACTGTTGGTGAAGCTATTGCTTATATAGAAAATAACAATAAAGGGTAATTAATATCTTTTATCTATGGAACTGAAACGAGTTGTCGTTACAGGAGTTGGCGCAATTACTCCATTAGGAAATACTGTTCCGGAATTCTGGGATAACCTTCTTAATGGAGTAAGCGGCGCTGATACGATCAAACGTTTTGATGCATCAAAATTTAAAACACAGTTTGCCTGTGAAGTAAAAGATTACGATTCCTCAAAATATTTTGACCGCAAAGAAGTTCGAAAATATGATCGTTATGCTCAGTATGCAATAATATGTGCAGACGAAGCATTTAAGGATTCAAATATTGACCTGGAAAAAATCGATAAACAAAAAGCCGGAGTTATCTGGGCTTCGGGTATTGGCGGATTAGATACTTTTCTTAATGAAGTTTCTGATTATGCTAAAGGTGATGGAACACCAAGATTCAACCCATTTTTTATTCCCAAGATGATTGCTGATATAGCAGCAGGACATATTTCCATTAAATATGGATTTATGGGACCTAACTTTACTACTACTTCAGCATGTGCTTCATCAACCAACTCAATTATCGATGCCTTTAATTATATTCGTTTTGGTAAAGCAAATATAATTATTACAGGTGGCTCTGAAGCTGCATGTAATCCGGCTGGTGTAGGTGGATTTAATTCTATGCAGGCTCTTTCTACAAGAAATGATGACCCGAAAACAGCATCACGTCCGTTCGACAAAGACCGCGATGGTTTTGTTCTTGGCGAAGGTGGTGGCGCATTAGTTTTTGAAGAACTTGGTCATGCACTTGCACGCGGAGCAAAAATATATGCTGAAGTTGCAGGGGGCGGACTTTCTGCCGATGCATATCACATGACAGCCCCACATCCTGAAGGGTTGGGTGCTATGAATGTAATGAAAAATGCATTGGATGATGCCGGTATGAAACCCGAAGAAATTGATTACATTAATGTTCATGGTACATCCACTCCACTTGGGGATATTGCTGAAACCAAAGCAATACTCCAGGTATTTGGTGAGCATTCATATAAATTAAATATCAGCTCTACCAAATCAATGACAGGTCATTTACTTGGTGCAACCGGTGCTGTTGAAGCATTGGCTTCAATTCTGGCTATTCAGAATGATCTTGTTCCTCCTACTATTAACCATTTTACTGATGATCCTGAAATTGACAATAAACTCAATTTCACATTTCATAAGGCTCAGAAAAGAACAGTGAATGCTGCATTAAGCAACACATTCGGTTTTGGAGGACATAATGCTTCTATCATCTTCAAAAAATATAAGGGATAATAAAAATTCTTAACATTGAAGCTGATTGCTCCCATTAAGGGAATCTTATCAAAAGAAAAAAAACTTATTAATTTCATTAAGAATGTTTTCGGTTATTATCCCGAAAACATTCTTATTTATAAGCTGGCTTTTTGCCATCGTTCGGCTGCTACAAAAGAAATAAAAGGATTAAAGATCAGCAATGAACGACTGGAATATTTAGGCGATGCAATATTAAGCGCAGTAATTGCTGATTATCTTTTTCGAAAGTTTCCAAATAAAGATGAGGGTTTTTTAACAGAAATGCGTTCACGTATCGTTAGCCGCGAAAGTTTAAACAAGCTTGCCGAGAAACTGGGATTTGGGAAATTAATTGTTACCGGTAGCGGGAATAATATTTACCGTTCGATGAATGGCGATGCTTTCGAAGCTTTTGTTGGCGCAGCTTACCTTGACAAAGGGTTTAGTTTTACAAAAAGAATTATTATTAACAGGATAATTAAGTATCACATCGATATTGATGAACTGCAGAATAAAGATAGTAATTATAAAAGCAAACTTATTGAATGGGCACAGCGTGAAAAAAAACAGGTTGAATTTGTTGTAGTGGAGGAAAGTGGCACCGGTTATAATAAACAATATATTGTAACGGCAATGGTTGATAAAATTCCATATGGAACCGGACGCGACTATGCAATTAAAAAAGCAGAACAACATGCTGCCGAAAAAGCTATAGAATACATTTCTGAAAAAAATTCAATGTAGCATCAGGGAAATATTTTTTATACCTTTATCTTTTATTTCCATTTGTCATGCCTAAAAAATTAAAACTCGATTCAAATTTTGATAATGACTATACTTTGCTGGGCATTGCTTCGCATCACCGCGATTATCGGCTGATTTGGGCCTTGAATGAAAAAATGCAACTGCGAATGTCGAAAATGGATAACCTGAAAGTGTTCAATGATAAGAAAAATGAACTCCAGGAATTTTCACTTTATTATTTCGACGAACCCCAAACATTTAAATCGTATTATTTCATAACTAATCTTGGCGAGCAGGGATTTCTTTTTCCAGAATACAAACAAATGAATTTTTTCCTTCTGATAAAAGGTAATGTGACCGAAGCCATAAAAAATGAAATGGTAAAAGATATTTATTCGTTGGGCATAGTGCTAACGGTTCATACAATAACTTTGAGTACAATTAAGAGTATAAATAATTTTTTCTCCGACCTTGAATTACACATGCTTGATATTGGAAAGAAGACAAAAGAGAAGAAATAATACCGAATGAAATTTTTTCACCTGAAAAAAATAATTAAATTTGCACACCTTAAATTTACGCCCGGATGGCGGAATAGGTAGACGCGTTGGTCTCAAACACCAATGATAGCAATATCGTGCCGGTTCGATTCCGGCTTCGGGTACAAGAGCTAAGACCTTTGATTTTCAAGGGTCTTATTTTTTTGAGAACAAATAAATATAATGCTACCCATATATTCCATTATACAAAATATTTTTTTCATGGGAAAAGTTAACCGTATATTTTGTAAAAATTTTCTGATAGCCTTGTCCTGATATCTATCTATTGATAGCGCGTATGCCAATGGTTCATGTGCGTTTAGCGTAGCGTAAAGCGTGTAAAAAAGGTCATTCTAAGTTTACGTGGGTCATTCTGAGTTTATCGAAGAATGGAGCGTTGGCTAAGTGGTCAATGGTTGTAAGGTGTGGCAACTGGTTAAGTCGAAGGTTATTAGGTTAAGGTTGTATCTCCATCAACAAAATTTTCAATTTAATATTTTCTATTTTCAATCATCAATTTGCTATTATTTTTTCAAAAATTTTAAGAATGAGTAACAAGTATTTTTACCTGTTTTTTTAGGTATTTATACTGAAGTAAAATATTATATGATAAATGGTAATTTTGTTTGGTTCATTAATTTATATGTTATACTCGTTCTTATCAGGTTTGCAAAAGCAAAACTGTTTAGAACGAGTTATACCGTACAGAAAACAAAAAATATTTTTGCAAACCTTTTTTCTGTCGGTATAAATAAATTTTTTAACACAAAAAATAAATTTTATTGTAGGGGTAAAATAATTTTTTTGTGTATTAGTATAAAAATAAACTAAGAAAATAATCAAAGCCTAATTATAAATTTAAAAACAAAAAAAATGAAAAAGAAAATGCGCATATTTTTATTAACGGTAACCATACTTACATCCATTGTATTACAACCCGGATGTAAAAAAGATCACGGTGATGTTCCAACAATTCCTCCTAAGTCTGCATTTGTAATGGAATTTTCTGCCCTGGATTCGAATAATACAGGAGGAAAGTTTTTTGGAAAAGTTGATTCAGTAGGGCAGTATAGCAATTATCTTTTTGCCGCAGGAAATGTTTGTGTTTGGAATGTTATTATAAATGTTGGTCTTGCTGTTCCTGTAGCTTCTTTTGTACATGCATTCGGTTACCAGGCTGAATGGAATAACAGTGCAGACTGCTGGGAATGGAAATATGATTATACAGTTATTACTACCTATTCGGCAAAACTTCAGGCTAAAGTTACCGGGAATACAGTTCATTGGGAAATGTATATTTCCAAACAAAATGATTTCCAGGATTTCCTTTGGTATTCGGGCGATTCGCAACTTGATAATACCGAAGGTACATGGACACTTTATGATAATCCTATAAGTAATAAAGAACTTCTTGGAATAGTTTGGCATAAGGATGATATAAATGGAACAGCTGATATTACTTATACCAATATTGTTCCCGGTGGTGCTGAAAATGGTGGTTATATCTCCTATGGAATAACAACAGATACTACTTACAATGCATACTATAATATTTATAACAAAGGGAAAAATAATCTTACAAGTATCAAGTGGAATGTTGCCAATAAAAACGGTCAGGTAAGCGACTCATTACATTTTGGCGATAATGTTTATCATTGCTGGGATGAAAATTATATGAACACAAATTGCCAGTAAGAATTATCGGATTGAAGATAAATATCTCTAAAATAAGCCTGAATTTTTTCAGGCTTATTTTATGATTAACATCTACGGTTGACCCAAAAGTTACTGCTTAAAAAAATTTGCTAACTCAATAAAATTAACTCATTTGCTTATAATAATTTTTCCTGATTTTATTTTTCCTGATTTATTGTAAACATTCAGTAAGTAAAAACCATTTTTTAAATTATTTATCGAGATATTTATAATTGAATTATTCTCGAATTCTGTAGATAGAATTTCCTTTCCTGTGTAATCAAATAATTTACTTTTTATTTCTGAATTTTTTGGATTGTAAATTTGAATTTTATTAGTAACTATAGTTGAAAAAATATTTATGCTCTTTTCTTTTTCAGTTAATGAGTTTGATGAAGTTGTATTAACTCTTGTCCAGTCCACTTTTGTACTGTCTGTTCCGTAATATTTAATATTCACCAAAGCATTTCCAATAGTATTTGTATAAAATGTATAGTAGCGCTGATCAATAGTATTAACGCGCTGTACAGCCGATAGCCACCCAATATATTTTACTCTAACCCAGGTACTGTCATTAGTTATTTTTCTCATGTTTTGTCGTAGCGCAGGAAACGAACCATCGGGTGTTATTACTGTTCCCCATGCATCAATAGTGGAAGTGATGTAATTATGTTCAACTTGCCTTACCGTATCTACATTTAAGCCCAGGTAAGTTTTTCCATAGTAGATCTTCTGATTAAAATAACTTGTATCAGTAAACGAAGTATTGAATGTTGTGGGAAAAGTAAGCATGGTTTCGGTATTACTATATACAACAGCTGCAATAACGCCGTTTCCGACAAGGTCGCCTGTTGCACCTAAAAGCTGAACAGATGATGAAGTACTTTTTAAATACGGATTGATAGAATCGTTAATAACCGCACAAATATTGGCTTGCGGAAAGTTTGAACTTAAACTTCCTGTGGTAGCAGGGTCAACAAAATGTATTGTAATTGTAGTGTCGGCCTGAAGTGCTGAAAAATCCCAAACCTGGTTGCCGCCAGTATTTCCGGGTGTAATAGATGTTCCGGGCGATTTGTCGGTTGCCTGATTCAGGGTGGTTCCAATACTAGCAAAATCGGTTTGCGAAATTGTAATCTGTGCATTTATGTTAATGCACGTTACAAATAAAATAATAAATGAGATTAATTTTTTCATTGGGGTGTGTGATTAAATTAACGCAATAAATGTATAGAATATCAATAAATTAATTTGTAAAAAAAATCAGAATTTTTACAAATTAAAAATTTTATTTGATGAGAAAGTTAATATTCAATTCAAACTGTAAGTTTAACTTTTGAAATGTAGAAAAATATAAATAGAATAACAGTTAAAAAATAATTTAAGATTGTATTAATTGTTATTTTCTTCCATTAACTTTTTAACCAGTTCAGGAACACCTGTTCCAGCCTTTTCTTTAATGATAGTTAAATTTCTTACTGCAACAGCAGCAGCTTTCGGGTCGATTAAATATTTTGGAACATGATGTGGAACATAATTCAGCAATCCTGCTGCGGGATATACATTTAATGATGTTCCTATTACTATGAATATATCTGCTTTTTCAGATAGGTGAGCTGCTGGAACGATATTAGGAACGGCTTCGCCAAACCATACTATATGTGGACGTAGCTGAGAACCATTCTCGCATTTATCACCTTTTTTTAATTCCCATCCATCAATTTCATAAATTAAATTTTCATCAACACTGCTTCTTGCTTTTTTAAGTTCACCATGAAGATGCAGTATTTTCGAGCTTCCTGCGCGTTCGTGCAGGTCATCAACATTTTGTGTGATGATGTGAACATCGAATTTTTTTTCAAGCTTTGCAAGTGCATAGTGAGCAGCATTAGGCTTTACATCATATAATTGTTTTCGGCGTTGGTTATAAAATTCAAGAACCAAATCCTGGTTATTTAACCATGCATCGTAAGTGGCAACATCTTCAATACGGTATTCTTCCCACAAACCATCTGAATCGCGAAACGTTTTTATCCCGCTTTCAGCGCTAATACCTGCTCCTGTAAGAACAACAATTTTTTTCATAAATGTTTTTTCAAAATTAAAAAAAGTTAACCAGATTCAAAAAACTTATATACTTTTAGATTTTCAGAAAAATTGTACTTTTACACTTTCCTGTACTTGTAAAACAAACAAAAAAATATAAGAATATGGAACCTATTAAATTAAACCTGGAAAACCTGGACAAAGCTTTTCCTGATAATTTTACGCAAGAACAAATTGCTAAGGCAAAAACTCTTTTTTTAAAAAAACTTGCTGAAAGTGCTCATAAGTTTTATGAAGGAAAAATCCAAACCATTCCTAAAGCACCGGTACCGGGTTTTAATTGGTTTAATGTATGGTACACTCCGGGTGTATCAAAGGTTTCTACAGATATCAGGGATAACAATAATGCTTCTTTTGAATTAAGTAACCGGGGAAATCTTGTGGCTGTAGTAAGCGATAGTACACGCGTTTTGGGTGATGGCGATTGCACACCTCCGGGGGGATTAGGAGTTATGGAAGGTAAAGCGTTCCTGATGAAGTATCTTGGCGGAATTGATGCGGTTGCATTATGTGTTGACAGTCGTGATAAAAACGGGAAAAACGATCCTGATAAAATTATCGATTTCGTAAAAATGTGTCAGCATAGTTTTGGCGCAGTTAATTTGGAAGATATTTCCCAGCCAAATTGTTTTAAGGTTCTTGATGTTTTGCGTGAAGAATGTGATATTCCTGTATGGCATGATGATGCACAGGGTACAGCATGTGTTACTCTTGCCGGTTTGATTAATGCATTGAAACTGGCTAAAAAATCAATAAAAGATGTAAAAATTGTTTTCATGGGTGCAGGTGCATCAAATACAACTATAGCCCGTTTGATTATTACAGATGGTGGCGACCCTAAGAAAATGGTTATGTTCGATACGAAAGGTTCTCTGAATACCGATAGGGAAGATATTCGCAAAGACACCCGTTTCTATCGTAAATGGGAATTATGCGAGCAAACTAATCCTAATAAAATAAAAACTATTGAAGAAGCGATGAAAGGCGCTGATGTGCTTATTTCATTAAGTACACCGGGACCTGATACCGTTAAGCCGGAATGGATTCGCAGCATGGCTCCGAAAGCAATAGTGTTTACTTGTGCCAATCCGATACCTGAAATTTATCCTTATGCAGCAAAAGAAGCAGGAGCATTTATAGTTGCTACAGGTCGTGGCGATTTTCCAAACCAGGTAAATAATTCAATAGGATTTCCTGGAATTTTAAAAGGAGCCCTTCTTGTTAAAGCAAAAAAAGTTACCGATAATATGGCTATTGCTGCTGCACATTCATTGGCCGATTATGGCGAAAGAAGAGGAATAAATCCTGAGAACATTGTTCCAACCATGAGCGAAGCCGGTGTATTTCCTGAAGAAGCTGCCGATGTGGCAATGCAGGCTATTAAAGACGGTGTTGCACGTGTAAAAATTTCACGCGAAGAAGCTTTTGCAAAAGCTGATGCCGATATAAAACAAGCACGTGCCATGACCGAAACATTGGTTGATAAAGGTTATATAAAGCAACCATCACAGGAAATGTTACAGGAAGCCATTAGCTGGGCAGTTAATCAGGTTAAGAAATAAATATTAATAAAGTATTTTATTAGTATTTTCAACACCCAATAATAAACATCTCGATATCATTGATTATTGGGTGTTGTTAATGTAAGTACTAAAAAGAGTTATAAATAAAATTAAGAATAAATGTTTTCATACATTGAAGGTTTACTTGTTGAAAAAAGTCCTGCACTTGCAGTAATCGACTGTGGTGGCGTTGGGTTTAAACTGAATATCTCTTTGAATACCTATTCACAATTAAAGGAAATCAACCTGAAATGTAAATTATTTACACATCTTGCTATTAAATCAGAAGCTACCAACCCTGTAGGACTTGTATTATACGGCTTTTTCACTGAAGATGAGCGTTCGCTTTTTCAGGAACTGATATCAGTGAATGGAGTAGGATATAATACTGCAAGATTAATATTATCATCATTAACAACAAATGAAACTGTTTCAGCAATTTCTAATGGCGATATTTTAACGTTTAGAAAAGTAAAGGGAATAGGTGAAAAGACGGCTCAAAGAATAATTATCGAATTGCGTGATAAAATTTCTAAAATTTCAGGTTCCAAAGAAATTTTAACATCAGTAGGCAATACTTTAAGTAATGAAGCGTTAACTGCATTAATTATGCTTGGTTTTAACCGCAATGCTGCATTAAAAGCAATTGATAAAGTTATTAAGAACGAAGGAGTTAACATTACACTGGAAGATATTATTAAGCAGTCGTTAAAACTTTTATGAACAAATTACCGTATAAAATGTTTAAGCTGAACAGTAAAAAATTTTGGTAAGAATATTAAAATATCTGGTTCAATTTTTCACCCTGGCATTTTTATTTTTAATTGTCTGGGGATCGAACGCTGCTTTTATTAGTGGCAATTACGAGAAACTTATTACACCCCCCGATACAATTCCTGATGACACCACTCTTCAATATCCATTTAACCAGGGATACAATTATCCATTTGATGGAAACCAGGATGACCATTCGTTATATTTACATAATCCTTCAAATATTTCCGACAGCGTAATTTATGATCCCGAAACAAATACATATATTTTTAAAAATTCTGTTGGTAATTATGATATCAATCCACCAAACAGTATGTCGTTTGAAGATTATTCAAAATATGATATTGATAAATCATTAAAAGAATACTGGCAAGAAAGAAATGCAACTAGCGGACTTGGTGGGTCAAAATCCGGAATTCCAAAAATACATGTAGGAGGTTCTGCATTTGAAGGTATCTTCGGAAGTAACACTATTGATATTCGTCCGCAAGGTTCGGCAGAATTGATTTTTGGATTAAATGCGATGCGTCGTGATGATCCTTCACTGGACGTGAAACAAAAGAAAACAGCCAATTTCGATTTTCAGGAAAAAATTCAGATGAATGTAACTGCAAAAATCGGTGACAAGATTGAGCTTGGTACAAGCTATAACACCGAAGCAACATTTGAATTTGAAAATAAAATGAAATTAGCCTATGAAGGGAAAGAAGATGAAATTGTAAAACTTATTGAAGCCGGTGATGTTACGCTTCCTTTGAACAGCACCCTGATTTCAGGAAGCCAAAGTCTTTTCGGATTAAAAACCAAACTTCAATTTGGTAAAACTACATTAACTAACGTTTTTTCGCAGCAAGAAAGCCAGACTTCAACAATTGAGGTTTCAGGTGGAGCTCAAACCAACGACTTTGATGTAAAAGCTGACCAATACGAAGAAAATAAACATTTCTTTATTGCTCAATATTTTCGTGATAAATATAATGATGCTTTAAAAGAATTACCTATTGTTAATTCCAATATTAATATTACTAAAATAGAAGTATGGGTTACAAATATTGGAGCTGCAACAACAGATAACAGGAATATAGTGGCATTTATGGACCTTGGAGAACATAATCCATATAATTCTTCTGTTATTAGTCCTTATACAGATTTTCCTCCTTCTAATAAATCTAATAACCTGATGACAGATTTGATAGATACTTCTAAAATCAGGAATATTAATTTGGTTAATTCATATCTTGGAAGCAGCCCGTTTTATTTTATTTCAGGTCAGGATTATGAAAAGGTAGAGCTTGCACGAAAACTTTTACCAACAGAATATAGTTTCAATAGCAAGCTAGGTTTTATTTCACTTAATTCATCATTGAATGCAGACCAAACACTGGCTGTAGCATATCAATATACAATAGTTGGAAGTGATTCAGTATACCGGGTTGGTGAATTTTCAACAGATTTGGCAGACCCAAATGCTTTAGTTGTAAAGTTATTGAAAAGCACTTCGCTGAATACTAAAATTCCTTTATGGAAATTAATGATGAAAAATGTTTATTCTATTGGAGCCTACCAGGTAAACAGTGAAGATTTTAGATTAAATGTTGTTTATACCGCTGCGGAGAACGGTATCCCTGCTGGTTTCTTTACTAGTGGCAATGTAAGTGGTATTGCAATAATTAAATTGCTTAATCTCGATAATTTAAATACACAACTTGATCCAACTCCCGATGGAGTGTTTGATTTTATTGATAAAGCAGCTACAGAAGGTGGAACAATTCAAGCTTCCAACGGACGAGTATATTTTCCTGTACTTGAACCCTTCGGAAAAGATTTAAGAGCGCTTTTTACCGACCAGGCTATTGCCGATAAATATTGTTTTGATTCCTTGTATACTTTAACAAAGACAGGCGCACAGCAATATCCGGATAAAAATAAATTCAACATCCAGGGAACTTACAAATCATCATCAAGTTCAGAAATATCATTGAATGCAATGAATGTTCCTCAGGGTTCGGTAAAGGTTAGCGCCGGTGGAATTCAACTTACCGAAAATGTTGATTATACCGTTGATTATACTTTAGGTCGTGTAAAAATTATTAATGAAGGAATTTTAAATTCAGGTACACCTTTACAAATTTCTCTTGAAAATAATTCGGCATTCAGTATTCAAACTAAAACTTTAATGGGTACACATATTGACCATGTTGTGAATAAAAATCTTACACTTGGCGGTACGATACTTAATCTAACTGAAAGACCAATTACCCAAAAAATAAATTATGGAGATGAACCTATTTCAAATACAATTTGGGGGCTGAATGGAACTTATGAAAAAGAATCAAATCTTATTACCAGGATGGTTGATCTTTTACCATTCTACAGTAGTAAAACGCCTTCTAAAGTTTCGCTCACAGGTGAATTTGCACACTTGATTCCCGGTCATGCCCGTGCTATAGGTAAAACAGGAACTTCTTATATTGATGATTTTGAAGGAAGCAAATCGTCAATTGATATGAAGAATATAAGCTCGTGGTTTCTTGCCAGTACACCCCAGGATTTTAATACAAATGGTGCATTATTTCCCGAAAGCAAATTAAATACGGGTTTAGCATATGGATATAACAGGGCAAAATTCTGCTGGTATGTTATTGACCCCTTGTTCGTAAAAAACAGTAATCTTACGCCAGATCATATTACAAAAGATGACCAGTCAAATCATTATGTTCGAATGATTTTAGAAACGGAGGTTTTCCCTAAAAAAGAAAGTTCTACCGATCAGCCAACTTCTCTGGCTGTTTTAAATCTGGCATATTATCCGGGTGAAAGAGGTCCATATAATTATGATGTGAATCCAACGGTATATTCCGATGGATGTAATTCCGATGGAAAACTTAATAATCCTGAAACGAGATGGGGAGGTATCATGCGTAAAATTGAAACTACTGATTTTGAAAGCACAAACATGGAATATATTGAATTCTGGATGATGGACCCATTTATTGATCCTGATGGTGCAGGTCCTTTACAGCCAGTTCAAGATGGTGGAGATTTGTATTTTAACTTAGGAGATGTTTCCGAAGATGTTTTACGCGATTCCCGCAAAAGTTATGAAAATGGATTACCTATTTCTGCCACTGTAACAAATGTTGATACAACTATATGGGGTCGCGTTCCTACAGTACAATCTCTTGTTAATTCATTTGATAATAACGAAGAGTCCCGCCCATATCAGGATGTTGGTCTTGATGGTTTAATGGACAGTGATGAGAAAACATTTTTCGATACAACATATATTCAGAAAATAAATAACGCTTTCGGAAGCAATTCCCCTGCATATCTGCAGGCAATAGAAGACCCGTCTTCTGACGATTATCATTATTTCAGGGGAACCGATTATGATAATTCAAAAACCAGTATTCTTGATAGGTATAAAAAATTTAATGGTATAGATGGTAATTCGCCAACAAGCTCACAGGTGCCAAATGGTTCCGTTTCTGAAAATTATCCTGTTCAGGCCACTACTATTCCAAACATTGAAGATATTAACCGTGACAATACTTTAAGTGAAGCAGAACGTTATTTCCAATACAGGGTGCAACTTGTTCCGAATAAAATGACGGTAGGCGATAATTATATTACAGATGTTTATACTGTTACAAAAACATTAGAGAATGGAACTTCTGCCGAAGTAAAATGGTATCAGTTTAAAATTCCTATTCACAGTCCTGATAAAGTGGTAGGTAATATACAGGATTATAAATCTATTCGCTTCATGCGTATGTTTATGAAAGGTTGGACAGAGAATGCTGTTTTACGTTTTGCCACATTAGAACTCTCTCGTGGCGAATGGCGCAAATATAATTATTCACTTTTATCGCCTGGCGAATATATTCCTGATGATAATGTGAACGAAACCACTTTTGATATTTCAGTAGTTAACATTGAAGAAAATACAAAAAAAGAACCTATCCCTTATGTCATTCCTCCTGGTATTGAAAGAGAGATAAACCTTGGTACTACCAATTTACAGCAATTGAATGAACAATCACTTTCTTTAAGAGTATGCAATCTGTTGGATGGTGATGCAAGAGCTTGTTATAAAACATGCGAGTTTGATATGCGCCAGTTTAAAAAAATTAAAATGTTTGTTCATGCTGAAGCGAGTGGTGTAGAAGATGCATTAAAATATGGCGATCTTACTGTGTTTATGAGGTTGGGTACTGATTTCACCAGCAATTATTATGAATATGAAATTCCTTTAACCCCAACGGCATGGAATGTTTCAGCTGACGATGATACATTGATATGGCCTACTGCCAATATGTTTGATGTGGTATTAAGTGATTTCCAGGAAGCCAAACTTCAGCGTAATGTTGATATGAGAACGGATGGATCGGGAGTTACTCTTTTATCACCTTATGCTTATTATGATGATAAAGGAAATAAAATTACCGTTTTAGGTACCCCTTCATTAAGTGATGTTCGTGTGATTATGATTGGTATCAGAAATCCAAAAAAATCAATGAACACACCCAGCGATGATGGTTTGCCAAAATGTGCAGAAGTTTGGGTGAATGAATTAAGGCTTACTGATTTTGATGAAAATGGCGGATGGGCTGCTACTTCTACTGCTAATATTACTCTTGCTGATTTAGGTAGTGTTACTCTTGCCGGAAAAATTACAACTCCAGGTTTCGGAGGTATTGAAGATAAAGTGAATGAAAGACTGAAAGAAACCACAGCATCTTATGATGTAGCAACCCAAATTGAATTAGGGAAATTCTTACCTGAAAAAACAGGATTAACCATACCTCTTCATTATGATTACTCGGAAATTGTAAGCAGTCCGCAGTATAATCCATTGGATCCCGATATCTTATTAAAAGATGATTTAAATTCATACGAAAATAAAAGTGATCGCGACTCAATAAAAAAATTAGTTCAGGATTATACGATGCGCAAGAGTTTGAACTTTGTTAATGTGAAAAAAGAAAAAACCGGTACTTCAACAAAAGCACATATATATGATGTGGAAAATATCGACCTTACTTATAAATTCACTGAACAATATCACAGAAATGTTGATATAGACTATGACCGGAAAAAAACATATTTTGGTGAAGTAGGATATACTTATTCCAATACTCCAAAAAATTATACTCCTTTATCGAAGGTGAAATTTTTATCTAAGAATACTTTCAAACTGGTAAAAGATTTCAATTATAATTTAATGCCAAAAGCTTTAACATTCCGTACAAATATTGACAGAGGTTATAGTGAAAACTTATTACGGAATAAAAGCGAAGCCATATTATTAATTGAACCTACTTATGTAAAAACTTTTAACTGGAATCGTGATTATGGTTTAAAATGGGATATTACCCAAAACCTGAAAGTAGATTTTACAGCCAATACAATTGCACGTATTGACGAACCTCCCGGTGAGATTGATAATGCTAATGCCGATTTGGATTGGAAGAAGGATTCGATAATACGTAATATAAAGAACCTGGGGCGTATGACTAATTATGATCAGGCTTTAGCTGTGAATTATTCATTACCTATCAATAAAATTCCTTTATTAAATTGGGTTACGGCAACAGCAAAATATACCGGTGGGTATTCATGGGATGCAGCTCCTTTATCTGCTACTAAGCTTGGTAATACTATTGAAAACACAAACAATAAACAGCTTAACGGGAATTTTAATTTTACCACTTTATATAATAAGATTCCTTATCTGAAAAAATTAAACCAGCAGAAGGCAAGTACCAAAGCGCCTCCTTCTAAAGTAAAGAAAGATGCTGATTCAACAAAGACCGATACGATAAAAACGAATATTGTAAAATCATTATCTGATAACTTGTTGAAATTCCTGATGGGAGTTAAAACGGTTTCATTTGCATACTCTCAGGGGAATGGAACTTATATACCCGGATTTTTACCAAGTCCTGTTGTTTTAGGTCAGGACTGGAACCGTAAAGATGGAATTCCTGCACCGGGACTGGGTTTTGTTTTCGGCGACCAAACCGATATAAGGAATATTGCTGATGGTTGGTTTTCAACAGACTCGATGCTAAATAATGCATATATCTTAAAATATACCGAAAACTTTACAGCACGTGCTACTATTGAACCTGTAAGTAAATTGAACATCGAGCTTTCAGCTACCAGAACATTCTCAAAAAATCATTCCGAATATTATAAATTTGATAACGATTCCGGGTATTTCAGGTCATTTAATCCTATAGAATCCGGTAATTACAGTGTTTCATTTCTAAGCTGGAACACAGCCTTTGTTATCGATGATAAAAAAACACATTCAAATGAAACATTTGAAAAATTCAAAGACTATCGCTTACAAATAGCTTTACGACTTGCAGAAGAAAATAATAACTGGGATCATACTTACACAAAAGATACTGTTTCGGGTGAACTTTATCCAACCGGCTATGGTCCAACATCGCAGGATGTATTAATACCTGCATTCCTTGCTGCATATACTAACAGAAGTGCAAAAACCATTTCTTTGAAACCTTTTGAAGAAAAATTTTCATTAAAGGATTTGCCCATGCCTAACTGGAAAATAACTTATAACGGTTTGACAAAAATTCCTTTTTTAAGCGATTTATTAAAATCAGCATCAGTAGACCATTCATATAAATCTACTTATACAGTAGGTGCATACACTACCAATGTTCTTTATAAAGAAAGCGATGATGGATGTGCTGTGGTACAAGATGAATTAAGTAATAATTTTATTCCGCAAAGAGAAATAGGACAAATAACCATTACCGAGCAGTTCAGCCCGCTTATTGGTATTGATATGACCTGGAATAATAACATGTTGACCAATTTTGAAATAAAAAAGAGCAGAAACATGTCATTGAGTTTTGCAAATAACCAGCTAACGGATATTAACAGTAGCGAATATATTGTTGGATTTGGCTACAGGATAAAAGATGTGGTTATTAACCTTAAAGGACGTAACGGACATAGTAAAAAATTAAAGAGTGATTTGAATATTAAATCCGATATATCGATTAAAAACAATAAAACCATTTTAAGAAAACTTCTTGAAGATTTAAACCAGGTTTCTACCGGTCAGCGCATCATAACCATTAATACCTCTGCTGATTATATGATTAACAGTAAGTTTACAGTAAAAATATTCTTTGATAAAATCATCACGAAACCGTTTATACAGACACAATTTTATAATGCTAACACAAATGCAGGATTCAGCCTGAAATTTACTCTTGCACAATAATCATTACAATCTTTATAAGAATATTTCATAAATTAATGGCAGGATTTTATTTTATTTCAAAAAAAATGTAATTTTGAATGCTGTAACCAATACTTAATTGAAAAATGAAAATACCTGAAAATTTAAAGTACACAAAAGATCATGAATGGTTAAGAGTAGAAGGTGGTGAAGGATATGTTGGAATTACTGACTTTGCTCAGGGGGAGCTTGGCGATGTAGTTTATGTTGAAGTGGAAACTGTTGGCGAAACTATTGAAAAAGAAGAAGCTTTTGGAACTATTGAAGCAGTTAAAACTGTTTCTGATATTTTTATGCCTGTATCAGGCGAAGTTCTTGAATTCAACCCTGCTCTTGAAACATCACCCGAACTCATTAATAAAGATCCTTATGGTGAAGGATGGATAATAAAAGTTAAACTCAGCAAACCGGAAGAAATTAACGAACTTCTTACTGCTGAAAGATATCAGGAACTTACAATTCATTGATTGATTTAATGCATCAGGCCGGAAATATGAAAAAATATTTCCGGTTTTTTTATTATATAACCGGATGTTTTTCAGATACAATTTATGGGGAATTCTTTGGGGCCTTTTTATATTGGTTTTAATAGGATTACCTGGAGAGAACATACCCGATGTATCATTATGGAGGTTACTGCAACCCGATAAAATATTTCACTCTGTTATATTTGGAATATTTGTTCTTCTTTTAATTGTCGGGTTCAAAAAACAGCATACTTACATTAACCTGCATTATCATGCAAAATGGCATGCTGTTGTATTTGGAATTATTTATGGGGTGATAACCGAACTGCTGCAATTAATTATTTTTACTCATAGAACAGCTGATATCATTGATATTATAGCTGATTCCATAGGCTGTTTACTGGGTTTACTTACCTTCAATTTTATTTACTGGAAAGAAAAAGTAAATAATTAAAGACTTTATAATTATTTATTATCATCAGCATACCATTCCGCAAAAGAAGTTACTGTTTCGCTAAGCCGGAGACTAAATAATTTTATCTCTTTAGGTAAAAGTTTCTGTATTCTTGAAGCAAAATCAGAAAGAAGATTTTCGCATGTTGGCTGAAAAGGAACTAATACAATATTATCAAACATATTTTTGAATTTTTCAAGCTCTTTGTGAGGAGTATTGGCATTTAATAATAATGCGTGATCAAGCGAGTTGGTAATATTTTCTTTTACAATTTTTTTAATAACAGAATAATCTATCACCATTCCATTCTTCGGTGATGACGGGTCGTTCAAAGGTTTGCCAGAAATGGTTACATATAAATAATACGAATGACCATGAATGTTTTTACATGGACCATCATAACCCCATAAAGCATGAGCCATTTCAAATTTGAATTCTTTGGTGATTCGTATTACAGACATATAATTAATTTTTTTGAATAATAATTTTTTTTACTTCAATTCCTTTTTCACAAATGAATTTCACAAAATAAATTCCATCATCAGCATCAGGAATGTCAAATATAGTTTCTTTTAAAATATTTTCATGAATTTCAAAAATTTGTTTTCCGTCAGGTGAATAAATCTGAATGCTTACATTTTGTAAATCTTTATTATCAGTTTGAATAGTAAGCTGACCATTTGAAGGAACCGGAAATACATTTATATTTAATGATGAAGAAATATTATTTTTAATACCGGCATTTGGTCCCCATATAGCATCTATCCATTCGGGATGGTCGATATAAGGATTGCGGTTATTCTGAATGGCATAAACAGCATCATTTCTTTCAATTTCTTTTTGACTCACAGGATCGAGTGCACACCACTGAAGCAACACATTAATATACCATGTTTCGAAAACCAATCCTGAGTTATTTGAAAGTATTGCATCAGCTTCGGTAGAGTTGCTATACCATGTTGCAATCACATTCTCATATCGTGTTGCCATATAAAAATATGAACGTGCAAAATCACCTTTAAAGCTATCGACAGGTTCAAATACGGTACTTGTATATCCCGCGTCAGAACATGAACCCAGCTGACTTCCATTTTGTGAAGTCCATGATGCAGTGCCAACATCACCCAAAGGATAATTGCTTCTGCGGTTATTTACATAACCATCTGTAGGAACTAAGTGAAACAAATCGGTGTACATTGGTGAAACGCTTCCACCAAACCAACTGTTAGGAAAAGAATGTTCGCGATTATAACAATCGCCTTCCGCAGAGTAATTCCCGCATTGATCAGTAACGAATGTAAATTCATAAGGAGCTGTTCCACCCGGTATATCGGAATACATATCCCATACTTTACCATCAGCTTTTTTGTCGGTACTTTGAAATGAAGTCCACAACTGGTCGTACGAAACAGAAGTATGTCCTTTGATAATATTATACAATGCTGTTTTTAAAGCAAGGCCCGAAAGTCCTGCCGCACTATCATAATATCCCGGAGGGATTGTTGCTTTTATCCCAAATGGGATCAACAGAAATGAAAATAAAAAACAAAATGTAAAAATCTTTTTAATCATAATAAATAAAAATAAGATTATTATTAATGGATTATTTATAGCAGTAATTATTCAGGTATTCCTGTGCATTGGGACCGTTCAAATCGCGGTATTTCAACAAATCATAACAACCTTCCTGGTTCTGGCTTATTTTAAGAATGCCACGTGCCAGGTAAGCTTCTTTACATAAAGGATTTATTTTTATGGCAGTATTGTATTCATTAATTGCATTTACTAAATCTCCCTGGTTTTCGAATAATTTTCCCCGACCAATATAGGCAAGCGATTTATAATTTAATGAAGCATAGTTTATACAAAAATTAAAGTCAGCCAATGCAAGCTGATCTTTTTTCCCCTTATAAGAATTATAATAAATCATTCCTCTTTCGTATATGCAATCTATCATTGAGGTATCAAGGTTATATGCTTTGGTATAATCGTCTATTGCTTTCTCAGCTTCGGTTTTCAGAGCGTAAGCTATTGCTCTTAATTTATAGTATTCCGGTTTCAGGCTGTCGGATTTAATCAACGTGGAAATATCTTTTATTTCATTATCATATGAACCTTGCCACTCATAAATTTTTGCACGTAACACTAATGCCTCTTTATAATTGGGATTTGATTCGATAGCTTTATTCAAAAATGAAATAGCTTTTTTTGCATTACCTTTTTCGGTGTAGTCTGTTTCTTTTGCCTGTGTATAATACTCTTCTGCTGTTTGGGAATAAATGGCAACAGTAATAACACAAAAGAATAAAACCGAAATAATTTTTTTCATGGTTATTGAAAGAATAAATGCTCAATAAGAATCTTTAATCCTATCAAAGATAATACAATTCCACCGGCGATTTCAACTTTATTCCCAAGTAAACGATTGAATCTTCCACCCATTATGACGCCCAAATATGAAATAATAAATGTGATCGTACCAATAATTGCGACCGAAAAAATAATAGGAATGTTTAATAATGCGATACTTAGTCCAACAGCTAATGCGTCGATGCTGGTAGCAACGGATAAAGTAAGCATAACCCATAAGCTTGAATAATCATATAATTTTACTTCATCTTTATTTTTGATGGCTTCAGATATCATACGCAGGCCAATGAACACAAGTAATCCGAAAGCAATCCAATGATCAACATCTTCAATATAATTTTTAAGATAAAATCCCAGAACCCATCCTACCAAAGGCATTAACGCCTGAAACCCTCCGAAAAATATTCCGGCTTTCAGGGCAATTGTTTTTCTTTTATTATTTGAGATTGCTCCGAAACAAAGCGAAACGGCAAGTGCATCCATTGAAAGTCCAATGGCGATAAGTATTACAGTTAAAATATCTTCAGTCATTATTTTAATAAAGAAATTATTTTTTCAAGATATTTGGCATCTATTTCATCAAAAGAAATTAATTCGCTGCTGTCGACATCAAGAACACCAATAATATTTCCTGATTTATTTTTTACAGGAACAACAATCTCAGATTTAGAGCGTGAATCGCATGCAATATGACCGGGAAATTTTTCCACATCAGGAACAACAATAGTTTTCTTTTCATTAATTCCGGCCCAGCAAACGCCTGTATTTTTTTTCAGTATCTGGCAAGCAACAGGCCCCTGGTAAGGGCCAACAATAAGCTCTCCGTCTATCAAACGATAAAAACCGCACCAGAAAAAATATTCCATCTTATGATACAATACTGCCGAAATGGTTGCCATATGGGCAATATCATTATCCGACTTTAAAAGTAATTCTTCAATTTGTTTCAGAATTCTTTCGTAACGGCCTTTTTTCTTTTCATTTTCCATAATGCAAAATTACGAAAACACGCAAACATATGTTTCTTCAATTTGAAAAAAGTAATTTATTTGTTAATTTTGAAAAAACGATGTTTATGAAAAAAATAAATTTACTTCTGGGAACAGGAATAATTTTTTCTGTTGTAATTTTTTTTAACTCGTGTCAGTTTAGTACAGCACATATTCAAAGTGCTGATCTAGCAAAGGAAGTATCGGGCGGTAATAAAGAAAAAATTTCAGAAAATACATTTCACCCGAACGATGGTCCTTTTCATTTTATTGTTTATGTAGCCAATGCACCTTCGGAAACAAAGGTAAAAGCAAGCTGGTATGCAATTGATGTGGAGGGTGAGAAAAACAAACTTATTGACGAAAATGAAGTTGTGCTTCAATCATCGGATAATGTTGATTTCAATTTATCATTGCCACGCCAATGGCCTATGGGCACATACAGAGTTGACCTTTTCCTTAATGATAAATTAGATAGGTCGGTACAGTTTTATGTGAAGTAAGAATTTATACCTATCCGGAAATGATTTATTCATAACTTATTTTAAAGGTATTCATGAGCTCACAAGTATGGTTGCAAAAATTTCCTACCCGCTACAAGTCGGGATAAATCGGCATAACAGAACCTAAGCACATTTTGCTTTACAAACCTGCTAAGATTCTGTATATCATATACAGAAAATTCCATTTTTTTCGAAAAGTTCAATAATATTTTGAATGCTATCTGTTGATGGTGGATTTAATTTGTGGAGTTTATAGCACAAGCCGATTTGTTCATATTTATCTTTACCAAGGTTCATGTACGGCAAAAGGTTTAAATATTTTAATCCATTTTCTTTTAAGAATGCTGAAATATTTAAAATATTTTTTTCATCATCGGTATAGCCTGGAATTAGCGGAAGCCTTGTTAATAAAGGGATAGTAAAGGATTTAGTTATTGTTTTAATATTTTTTAAAATTTGTTTGTTGTTTGCATTACAGTATTCCAGGTGTTTTTTTTCGGAAATTATTTTTATATCAAAAATAAAAAAATCAATGTAAGGTAAACATCTATTAATATTTTCAAATGGAACATTTAAACAGGATTCAACAACTGTCGAGATGCCTTTTTCTTTACATTTTTTTAATACAGAAAACGCAAAACCGGGTTGAAAAAACGGCTCACCTCCCGATAATGTAATGCCCCCGTCTTCTCCGAAAAAAGGAATATCTTTTTCAATTTTTTTAATTAAATCATCGGGGGTAATTTTATAACCACAAATTTGTAATGCTTTATTTTTACATGCCTTAATACATTTGTTATCATTGCAAGTACGGCATTTTATAAAATCAATTTTTATTTTCTCCTGAAATTTTTTTATTGCATTATTTGAACATGCTTCAATACATAATGAACAATCCTGTTTACATATTTCTGAAAAATACCGGAGCTGTGGATAAGGATAGATGCTTTCCGGGTTTGAGCACCACAAGCAGTTAAGCGGACATCCTTTAAAAAAAACCAGTGTGCGTATTCCTGGTCCGTCATGAACGGAATACGGTTGAATATCGTAAATATAGCCGGATTCAGAAGGAGTACTCATTATATTTTTGTTTCTTCGTATTCAGTTCTTACAATAAGCTCATCCTGTATTGCCTTTGATAGTTCAACCCAGTATGCGCTGAATCCGGCAACACGAACAATTAAATCTCTGTATTTTTCAGGATACTTCTGGGCATCTCTAAGCATTTTTGAATCGACAATATTAAACTGTATATGATATCCACCGAGTTCAAAATATTTTTTTATTAATGAAATTAATTTTTTCGAACCATCAATTCCTTTTACAGCAGAAGGATGAATTTTCATATTCAACTGTACCGAGCGCATTTCAACAGAATCAAGCTTTGCCGCACTTCTCAGCATGGCAAGCGGACCATTAATATCTGTCCCCGGAAATGGCGATTGTATGGCATCTGCAAGTGTTACTCCCGCAAGCCTTCCATCGGGTGTTGCACCGGTAACCCTTCCGAATGGACCATGAGAGCTTATTGATAATGCTGCAGAAACCCAATTCAAGCCAAGATAACTTTTCTGGGAAGTAACGGCTTTGTTATATGAATTCCATATTTTAATAAAAATATCATCTACATAATCATCATCGTTTCCATACTTTGGAGCATCAAGGAATTTATTATACATATCATCCCACTTGCTGCTTTCTTTTTCCTGTTGTAAGAATGAATATTTTCCTTCATCATCAACCCGTTTATATCCAAAATTATTATCAAGAGCAGATCTTACTTCATCTAATGAATAAATTTTTTCCTCGTAAATATATTTTTTTAATGCGGCTAAAGAGTTTGCCACATTTACATTTCCCGAACATAGAATGGTAACAGTTTTGTTATAACGTGCTCCGTTATGATCAAGGTCTTTTCCTTTTTTTATGCAATCGTTTAAAAATGCTGAACCAAATACTAGTGTTTGTCCATGCCTGTGGCAAGCCATAACGTAGGTCCAGTAATCTTCATAGCATTGCACAACTTTTAACTGTGCTTTTTCCCAGGCAGTCCATAAGTTCTCATATGTTCCAATATCACCGGGGTCTTCAAAGATTTGAATTTTAGTTCTTGGGTCAATACCTTTATTTAATAAGCATTCTAAAATTTTTAACTGGTTGATAAAAGCAGGATGGCAGATTCCGTGGCAATTTCCCTGCATCTGAAGTTCAACACAACCACCAAGTCCGCACATTCGTGCATCTTCAAGTGTAATGCCTTCTTCCTTATGGGTAAGTAATAAATGTTGAATTGCTATTTGGTTATTAAACCATGCAGGATAACCGGTTCCGGTTTTAGTACATTCCGCAGCTTTTAGCAAAATATCTTCGGGAGTTTTAGGATCAAGCATTATTCCCATCGTAGGTTGACAAGTAGTAAATGTAATGCCGGCATCAAGAAATAGCATTTCTAATTCATTTGTTGCGGATTTACCATCAGGAGTTAATCCACCAACTACAAGATGTTGGAATAAATTCATTGATGCAAGAGCCGCCCAACTTCGTGGAGAAACAAATTCAATGCATTCAAATTTGAATCGCATTATTTCCAAGAGTTCATGAACTTGTGATTTATTAAGTGCGCCGGATTCCATATCTTTTAAATAATACGGATATAGTATTTGTCCCCATCTGCCCGGCGAAAGCCCAACTACGGGGCATTCCATTTGTATAAGCAAATGCGTTATCCATGCAGCTTGCAATGCCTCTTTAAAATTACGTGCAGGTTTCGCAGGAACATTTTCTAGTATGTCTGCAATTTCTTTTAATTCTTTTCGCCTGTTTTTATCAGGATGTGTTAATGAAAGTTCGAGTGCAAGTTTTTTATAATTATTTACCCACGCGAGTGCACCTTCGCACGCGATGATTACTGAACGCCAGAAGATAACTTTTTCTGAAGGTTCCCATCCTTGTAATTTTGTATTTGCAATATTTTCCTTGCATTCTCTTATTATATCATCAAGCCCTCTTTCAATAACCATATCATAAGAAGGAATCCACCGGCCTTCCATGATTGACACTACAGACGGAGGAAAAATAAATGATTGAAAACAATTCTGCAAAAAATCATAATCGGGATAATTATCTTTCATGAAAGAATCGGAAACATCTTCAATACACTTATTATCCCAGTATTCACAATCGTTTAAAAGCTTTTTTATGTCATCATCATAAATCCCGAAGATGCCAAATTGTTTTATATTTTTAACGCCTTTCGAAGCAAAACCGCCGCCCTGAGCTATAGTTGAGCCATCGCCTTTTTCAACATCAGAACCTTCAAATAAATGTTTAAAAAATTTCTGACTGTAATTTGTATATGGAATTGCACCTCTCAGGTATTTCGTTTTTTGCATCACCAGCAGCTCATGGTTGTTGATGACAGGTGTTATATTTTCGAGCAAATGTTTTAAAGCCAATGCACGACGAATGAGAAACGGTTGCCCATCGGCATTCTTCCATCCTTCGGTATATAACAATGTTGATTCCGGATCGATAAGTACCTGTGCATTCAGGAACATTTTTTTTAATGCTTTTGTTCTTGAAGTCGTTGGCTCTTTTTTAATTTCAATATTTTCAAATTCTGTATTATTTTTTTGAATAGGAGGCCACGTGGGTGTTTGCTGCTCCCGTATCATCTGGTTTACATTATTGCTAATTTTCATGTGTGATTGTTTTAATAAATAATCAGGCAATTTGACAATTCAAATTATTTTCTAAAAATATTTTTCTTACCGATTCAATTTCTTCAACTCTGTAATTTTCTAATTCCGGCAAAGTGTACGTTATTCCGTGTTCTTTATATTTTTCAATTCCTAAAGTGTGGTAAGGCTCAAGACAAATTTCTTTGAGATTATAATTCTTCATCAAATTTATTATATCATAAATATTTTGTGAAGTGTCTGTAATACTTGGTATTAAAGGAAAGCGAATGATTATTTGTTTTTCCGAAGCAGAAATATATTTTAAGTTTTCTAAAATTATTTTATTCGATTTTCCGGTAAACTTAATATGTTGCTCGTCGTTTATCAGTTTCAGGTCGAACAGAAAGAGGTCGATATAGCTTATACTTTTCTTAATATCTTCTGTATTGCACCAGCCGCAGGTTTCAACCGCAGTGTGAATATTTTTTGTTTTACATTCTTTCAGCAATTGAAAAAGAAATTCAGGTTGACTGAAAGGTTCGCCACCTGAAAACGTAACACCACCGCCGGAATTATTGTAAAAAGGAATATCTTTCGAAACAATATCAATAACCTTTTCTACTGAGTATTTTGTTCCTGATATTTTCAGTGCTTCGTAATTACAGTTCTCAAAACATTGTTTGTCCCTGCATTCTTCACAAAAATCAAAATTTCGTTTTAAAGTATTTTCGTGAAAAGAAACTGCGTTTAGCTTGCAGCTTTCAAGACAAGTAAGACAACTTTTGCATTTAAAATCGATATGACGAAGTTGAGGGAAAAAACTTTGTGATTCAGGATTGCAGCACCAATCGCATTTAAGCGGGCATCCTTTGAAAAACACGATAGTTCTAATTCCCGGGCCATCGTGAACCGCATAATGTTGTATGTCGAAAATTATTCCTTCTTTCATTATAAAATATTTCTCTGTGTAACTCTGTGGAATTTCTTTGTGTTCTCTGTGGTAAAATAAACTCACATGTGATTAACCACAAAGAGCACAAAGATTTTACACAAAGAAAACAAAAGGTTACTTCATACTAGTAATCTCTTGACAAAAAAATAAAATGCATTATAAATTATGTTCCGTTCTCCAAATCACCTGGTCCTGTAATGCTTTGCTCATTTCAACCCAATAAGCTGAGAAACCGGCAACGCGAACAACCAGGTCCCTGTAATTTTCAGGATGGAGTTGTGCATCTTTCAGCATCTTGGAATCAACAACATTGAACTGCACATGGAAACCGGGTTTCTGGAAATATGTTTTAATCAATGCCAGTAAATTTTTTGAGCCACTTTCGCCTTTTAATGCAGAAGGATGAAATTTGAGATTTAATAAACCACCTCGAATTTCAGTATGGTCAACTTTTGATGAAGAACGGATAACAGCTGTTGGCCCGCAAGTATCGGTTCCCGGAAACGGTGAAGTAACGCCATCAGCCAATGGTTCACCTTTGAATCGGCCATCGGGAAATGCTTCGCAAACTTTTCCAAAAGGAACAGGTGTTGATATTGCAAGCATGGACGGGTCGTAAGGTTCACCTAGATAATTTTTTTGTGCTCTTACCCATTCACAATATTCTTCAAATAATTCAAGGAAGATATTGTCAACATATTCTTCATCATTTCCCCAATGCGGAACAGCCAAAACTTTTTTCCGTAAAGCTTCATAACCCTGCCAGTTATTTTTTACAGCATTCACCATATCTTCAAACGAACATACTTTTTCTTCGAAGCATAGTTTTTTAATTGCTGCAAATGAATTGGCAACATTTACAAGCCCTGAAGACAGCGTAGTTATTGAGTGATTCAATATAGCGCCGCCATCGTCCATGCATTTTCCTCTCTCAATACAATCGTTTACAAACACCGAACAGAAAATTAACGGAACCGTATTACGGTGTGCGAGCATCACGTAATTCCAGTATTGCTGCCAGTTTCGGATAGCAACATGCATGATGTCGATATAATATTTTCTTATTTCTTCGAAAGAATTCAATTCTCTTTCTTCAAACATTCTAATTCCTGTAACCGGGTCAACACCTTTATTCATCATGATGTCGATGATTTTCCCATGATTTACAAAACCTGCCTGTACAATTCCGTAAGCCATTCCCTGTAATGTAGGTTCGGTGCAACCGCCAATAGCGCTTTTCTTCCGGATTATTTCCAAAGGCAATTTGCTGGTTTTCCATTCATGCTGAATATACGTTTTCTGATTAAAGAATGCCGGATAGCCAACACCCGTCTTAACACATTCAGCAGCTTTCAATAAGAATTCATCATCCAGTTTATCGTCCCACCAAACAGATAGCGTGGGTTGGGTCATTTGCATATTGATTTGCGCTTGTAAAATTGCAAGTGAAATTTCATTGTTCGATTTTTCATTGCGTTCATCAACCCCACCAAGAATTAAATTCTGATAAAGGTTACCATGACCAAGTCCTTGCCAGCTAAGGCTTGCAATATATTCGATTTGGGTCATTTTAACAAACATCTCTTCAAAAAGAGAAACGGCATTTTCAAAAGTACAATCCGGATCATTTTTATAATAAGGGATTAAAACAGCATCCAATCTTCCGGGAGAATATCCAAGATGCGAACCTTCTATATGTCCGAGCAGATAAGTAAACCAGAAAGCCTGAACTGCTTCACGGAAATTTCTGGGCGTTTCCATCGGAACTCGTCTACAAACTTCAGCGATTTCTTTCAATTCATTTTTTCGTTGTGCATCGGTTTCATGCGACATTTGTTTTTCGGCTTCAGCAGCATAATTTAATGCAAACTGGATTGCTCCTTTGAGTGCGGAGATAGCAGCTCTCCAGAAATTCAGTTTTGTGGAATCTTTAATATTTTCAGCCTGGAAAGATTTTATTTTTTCTTCAATCTCGCGAATGATAGCGTTATAGCCTTTTCCCAAAGCCATTTCATAATCAAGGATTAATCTTCCTTCTGGGCATGGTTCATGTGGAGCCGTGTATAATCCGATTTTCCAGCCGTTTTCTATAAACTCAGCTTGATCGAAATGTGATTTCCAAATACGATCGCCTTGCTCCATGAAACATTTGTTTTCCCAGTATTCACAAATGTTTTTGAATTCCTCATATTCATTTGTGGAAATTAAAAATTTTCCGGAAATCAATCGAAGTCCTTTTTCTTCCGCTTCTTTCATGGCATTTGCAATGCCGCCGCCATGGCCTTGTTCCGCATGTTTCGATTGTGCATCCTGTTCTTCTTTACGCATTTCTTTAAGGAAAGGACCTGCTGCATAATTTGCATAAGGTATTGCTCCGCGAATGAAACGGGTTTTATTTCCAACAATCAAATCGTTTTTATGAATAACCGGGGTCATATGTGAAAGTGCGTAAGCATGGTCAGTAGCGCGTCTTTCCAGAATTTCCATTCCATCGGTTTTTTTATTTGAATCGGTCAGGTATTTGATGTATTCAATATCAACCATGAGCGGAGAATCAAGATAACGTTGTTTGAAATATGATGACCTTTCGCCGGATGCAGCGCTTTTTATCTCTCTTGGAACAATTTCCATGATTGTGTTTTCCATTATTATTTTCTTTAAAAATGTTTTGAAAAAAATTAGATAATTATTTTTATGAATGATTTTCTTTAAAAGTTTTTAATCGGTTTTCTAATGTTTCAAACTGTGAACGTTGAATTAGTGATACGCATGCGCGCAAACCTTCTATTTTTTCACTGCCCGTGATTACAAGTGAAATAGCGCTTATACCATAATACAATAATTCTTTTAATAAGTCTTCTCCTGCCAAACCCGGGTAAGAAATTGTAAAATAAAATCCGTCGGCTATAGGTTTATCAATATCCATATCGTATACAATTTTAAACCCATTGTCAGTGAACATCTTTTTTAAAATCCTTGCTCTTTCGCCATATTCACGAATTTCTTTTACAAAATCAAAAGTACCATTATTGACTGCTTTTAAAAGAGCCAGTACAGCGTACTGCGCAGAATGAGATGTTCCGGCAGTTGTTGCATATACTGTTCCATGTACCAGTGCATGACCAAAGTTTGGAGAAGAATAATATTTTAATAGATCGTTATGGTTTGAATTGAAAAGTTTATCGGAAATAGCGCACATTGCTACACGTTGTCCTGCATAGCTGAATGATTTTGATGTTGACATCAGCAATACATAATTATCCGTATATTTTGCAACAGTAAGCTGAAACGGAGGAATACCGGGCTTTGAAATATCTTTACGAAAATCCATTGCAAAGTATGCCAGGTCTTCAGCAACAACAACATCATATTTTGTAGCAAGTTCTCCGATAATTTTAAGTTCTTCTTCGTTAAAGCAGATCCATGAAGGATTGTTAGGATTAGAATAAAGAATAGTTGAAATATTTCCTTTAGCGAGTATTGATTCGAGTTTAGCTTTTAGCTTATCGCCTCTGAAATCGTACACATCAAAATGTTCCTGCTTTAATCCAATCATTTTTACCAATTGTTTATGAACCGGAAACCCCGGGTCAATAAAAAGAATAGTATCTCTTTGTGCATTCATTCTTCCTGCAACCATGAATGTTGCAAAAGCACCATTAATAGAACCAACGGTTGGAATACAGGCAACAGGATTTACATTAACATCAAGAAAGTTCTTTATAAATTTAGATATTTCAATTTTTAGTTCGGGTATTCCGTCAAGGTCGGGATATAAAGATGCAATACCTGCATCTAGTGCTGCTTTTTCGGCTTCTATTGCAATTTTAGGTGCAGGCAATCCGGGAATTCCCATTTCCATGCGAATAAATTTTTGACCGCTTTTTTCTTCAACCTGGTTTATTAATTTTTTTATTTCCCTTATGGATGCAGTACCTATATTTTCAACTCGGTTTTCTTTTAAGATATTATCTACAATTTCTTTTGGTATAGGGGTATTTTTCATTTTAATCATTTTTAATCATTCTCTGTAAATAGCTTCGCGTTATTAATAGTTATTTTTCCGCTGCGCGGACGTTATTGTCCGCCTGCAGCGGAGTCATTTATTATTACTTGCTTCTTTGTTACGTTATAGATTCTTATTCGTAAATAAAAAGTTTATTGCTTACTGCCAACTTTTCTTCCAGCTTCGAACGATAATTTATTTGCAGCTTTTATAAAATCATTTGGCGAAATCGACATCAATGCATTTAACCATATTTCAACAGGGATTTTATTGAAAGGTTCAATGGTTGACAATAAGCCAAGAACCACGACATTTGCTGTTTTTCCGGCAGTGTCGCCAAGTTCGTAAGCTATTTTGTTTGCATCGATTTTTATGATTTTATATTCTTTCAGTGCATCATAAATTTTATTTACATCAGGATAATCTTCTTTTTTAGTATTAACAGGAAGTGCACGAAAATTATTGAAAACTATGGTACCATTAGGCTTCAGAAGGTCGAGGAATTCAGGCCGCAACACTTCGCTGATTTCCATAACGATTAGAACATCCACTGAAGCCATCGCCAGTATTGGAGAATACACTTTCCCGCAACTAAATGTTGAAATAACCGGTCCGCCTAATTGTGCCATTCCATGAGTATCGCCTTTTACAATATTCGATTTGGAATAAGGTGTTCTTAAGATAACTTCCGATAATACTTTTCCAAAAAATAAATTTCCCTGTCCGCCAATCCCGCGAATAGCAAGGCGCAGCGATTCGGGTAAATCGTAGTTTATGTTTTCCGGGATTTTTATTTCGCTTACTTTATCAAATTTAGGCTGAGTAGCTTTTCCCGTAGCGTTATCATCATAAATGATTGCGCCAAACGGACAGCGCTGCATACATATAGGAGTGCTGCCTCCGCAGAAAGTGCAAAGGTTTGTGAAATGCGGTGTTTTGTCGTCATCAAATTCAACACCCGGACAAATATTACAACGGAAACATTTTTTACACTTGTCGTAATCCCTGCTTATTTTACGTATTTTATTTTTACTTTCAATTTCCTGGATGCAAACTCCTTCAAGGATTAGCGTTGTGAATGTTCCTTTTTCTGCTTCAGCCAAAGCTTCGGTTAAAGCTTTTTCAACTTCTTCAAGGTTATATGAATTCACAACTGCTATTCTTCCTCCTTCCGCTTCAACAGCACGTTTCAGGTTAAAAATATTTTTTACACCTGCAATATTTGTTTTACTGGTAGGTGCATATTGCCCGCCAGTCATGGCTGTTACGGTGTTATCAAGAATTACTTTTACTCCGGCGGTATTCCTGAAAATAGCATTTCGTGTGGCATCAAGTCCGCTATGGCATTCGCAGGAATCACCAACTATACTTATGGTTTTAGCCGCATATTCAGGACGTGATAAAACAAATCCCTGGCGTGTAGAATCAGAAGCACCCATGCAGCAAACAGTATCAAGAGCATTAAGGAAATATAATAGAGTGGAACAACCTATATCTCCAAATGCAGTAAAAATCTTTTTCTTCTTTTTTAATTTGTCAACACTTAATGCAAATGCTTTGTATGGGCATCCCGGGCAGATTGATGGAGGCCGCATCAATGGTTTTATATCAACAGTTTTACTTTGAATTTTAAAATCTACTTTGATATGTTTGGATAAATGTTCTATCACTAATTGAGGTGTCCAGTCGGTGATAATGCTGTTGTCTTCTTTACTAACAATAGGAATAGATAATATTTTTAATTGTGTTTCAAGGTATCTGTCGCCATCTTCAAAGACAAATATTTTTCCTTTGATCTTGTCAGCGAATTTTTTTACTCTTTCTTTTGGAAAAGGATAAGTCATTCCTAGTGAAAGAATGGATGGTTTTTTATGAATATTATTTAATGCTTCTCGTACAATGATATCGCTTTCGCCGCTCAGGATAATTCCCCAATCTTCGCTGCCGTTTTCTTCATTGATTAAGTCTGATTTTTCAACCCATTCTGTGAGCTGGGGAATACGTACTTGTACAACTTTGTTATAATTCTGGCGAACAATAACCGGAAGCGTCATCCAATCATGGAGATTCTCGGGTAATTCACGCTGAGCAATTTTTCTTGCTTCTCTAGTAATTACTAATCCTTCTGAATGTGCCAGTATTCCTGATGCAAGAATAACAACAGGTGTTCGAAACTTCCTGCTCATATCGGCAGCTACAAATGCTGCTTCATATAAATCCTGGTGATTGCGGGGTTCAATTATTGGAATATGCGATGAGCTGAAAAAATATCTTGCATCTATCACATGTTGCGTACTGGAAGGAACATAATCGGTAGCGGCATAAATTACCAGCGCACCAATTTCGGCAGTATAAAAAGCAGCAGTGCTTATTACATCGCCTGCCTGGAATACTCCGGGTATCTTCATGGTAACAACTACATCAGAGCCTGCCATGGAATGACCTACTCCAACGCCCATTGCAACAGCTTCGCTAACCGACCAGCCAACAGTTATTTTATCTTGTACATATTTTAATGATTTATCAATTACTTCCGTACTTGGAGTTCCGGGATAACCATCAGCGGCATGATAACCTGCATGAACCACACCCAGTGCAAAAGCTTCATTGCCTTGTAAAATAAATTTACTTCCGGCTTTTGATTCTACTATTTCGTTAAATCTTGACATGTGTTTATATTATAGTTAAAATTTTTTTTATTATTTGTCGTTAATTATTCGCTAATAATTCTTTCATTTTCATTTGAAGAATTTTTTTATCAGGTAAATACAATTGATATTTTGAAACAAATATTTTATTGGAAATACTACCCATTGCATACTCAACTAAAACATCGTCTTTGTCTGCCGATAAGATAATTCCAATGGGTTCGTTATCTCCTTCTATGTTTTCTTCTACTTTAAAATAATTCAGATATAAGTTCATTTGTCCAATATCATTGTGTTTGACCGGTCGTGTTTTAAGGTCAATCAACACAAAACATTTTAGTATTCTGTGATAAAATACAAGGTCAATATAAAAATGTTTATTGCGTAATGAAATTTTATATTGCCTTCCAACAAAAGCAAAACCTTTACCGAGTTCAAGTAAAAACAATTCAAGATTGTCGATAATTTTCTGCTCTAATTGTTTTTCAGTAACAGTAATGCTCTGTGGTATTTTTAGAAAATCAAGAACATAAGGGTCTTTTATTATATTGATTGAGGCTTTAGAAATGGATTTGGTTTCTGATAATTTTAAAACGCCTTTTTTGTCTTTGCTTAATACCAATCGTTCAAATAATGATGAATCTATTTGCCTTTCTAATTCTCTTTTCGACCAATTTTCAAGAATACATTGTTTCTCATAAAATTTTCTTGCTAATTCATCCGAAATTCCAATCAATTCAATATAATGGCTCCAGCTTAATTTGGCAGACACTGTTTGCCATTTTGGGTAAGCCAAATAAAATCTTCGCATATCTAATACGTTCCGTCTGCCAAATCCTTTACCATAACGAAAACGTAAATCTTTTGAAAGCCTTGCTAACAAGTCGCTTCCGTACTCAGCACGTTCATGACCGTGTTGCTCAAATTCTACTATGTGTCTGCCAATTTCCCAATTTGCTTTAACCAATTCAACATTAACTGCTTTAATTGCATTTTCTCTTGCTAGTTCAATAGTAAGACCAATGCTATCCAGAAGTTCGTTATATTTATTTTTGGTAGGCTTCATAAAAATAAGTTCGAATTATTTTTCAATTCTTATTCTTGCGTCCACTGCAACTACCTTATCTTTCTTGCCTAACAGCGGATTCAAATCCATTTCAAAAATTTCGGGAGCAACAGTTACAAGGGCTGCTAATCTTACAACGATGTCGGCAAAAATTTCTTCATTCACGCCTTCCTGACCTCTTGCACCTTTAATAATACCGTAGCTTTTCAATGAGCGAATCATTTTTGTTGCTTCATCATTTGTCAATGGAGCAAGCCCGGAATTCACGTCTTTCAAGACTTCTATGAATATTCCGCCAAGTCCGCAAAGCACCATGTGTCCGAATTTTTCTTCTTTCTTTGCTCCGGCAAATAATTCAATTCCCGAAAGCATTGGCTGGATAAGAATAGCAGTCGTATCTTTTATTTTTATCATTCTTTCAAATTCTTTTCCAACTGTGATTGCATCTTTTACATTTAGAACAACACCGCCAACATCCGATTTATGAACCGGTCCTACCACTTTCATTACAACTGGGTAACCTAATTTTTCGGCTGATTTTACAGCATCTTCTTTTGTTTTTACAACAGCTTCACCGGCTCTTGGAATTCCTGCCGCATCAAGTAACGACTGAACTCCATCGGGTGACAGGTAGCCGTTTGCAGCGCCATCAATGATCTTGCGGATTTTTTCTTTATCAATTTCAGGTAATTCAATTTTTTCAGGAGCAGGTTTTGGCGTATGAAATATTCTTGATAATGCATTTCCGAGTGCACCTTCTTCAGGGAAGTTGATTCTTCCTCTTGAAAGGAAATCTTCTATTTCTTTTTCTGCATTGATAATTGAAGGAAGAACAGGGAAGATAGGCTTTTTGCAAGTTTTCATTTTTTCATCGAGTAAGCGGTAAACGTCGTAAACATCAAATAAACCAGGGCTTCCGAAAATAACAACCATTGCATCGATGTTTTCAAAATCATTTTCACATGCATCAATAATTTTTCCTAATTGCTCGGCTGTGCCTGTTGCAAGAAAATCAATAGGATTAGCAACGGATGAACCGGGAAAAAGATTTTCCAATAATTCTTTTGCTTTTGGCCCGTCAATATGAGGAACATCAAGTCCGCCATTTGACAAGGCATCTGTAAGCATTACGGCCGGACCACCGGCATGAGTTACAATTGCAATATTTTTTCCTTTTAATTCTTTGTGCATGAAAATAGATGCAACCGTAGTGAGTTCATCCCGACTGTAGCACCTTACAATTCCTGCTTTGCGGAACAATGCATCAACAGCCACATCGGGCGAAGCAAGTGCACCGGTGTGTGAAGAAGCAGCACGACTGCCTGCATCGGAAGAACCCGATTTGATAGCAGCAATACGGCAACCTTTGCGAATCAATGACGACGCATGTTTCAGCAACATATCCGGTTTCTTGATATTTTCTACATAAAGAATTTTTACTTTCGAACTTTTACCCGGGTCGAAGCTTTCGTCCATATATTTCAATACTTCTTCAACTCCCATTTGAGCCGAGTTCCCAACAGAATAAACACTTGAAAATGTTAATCCTTTTGGCATGCCCGATTCCATAATGAATACGGCAGTCGCACCAGAACCTGAAATGAAATCACAACCCAGCGGATCAAGCCGGGGAATGGGTAATGTAAATACACCGCTGTAATTAGAGTTCAGGAAACCTATACAGTTAGGGCCAATCAAAGAACCATTAACAGAATTGATAATCTCAACTATTTTTTTCTCGATCTTAGCGCCTTCTTCATTTTCTTCGCTGAAGCCTGCTGATAAAATGATAAATGCTTTTGTGTTTTTTTGTTTTGCAAGTATTTCAACAGTCTCAACACAATATTTTGCGGCAATAGCGATTATGGCAAGATCAACCTTGGGTAAATCTTTTACATCGGCAAAAGCTTTCAAACCCTGCACTTCCGGTTCTTTTGGGTTAACAACAAGTATTTCACCTTTAAAATGTCCGTCTTTTAAATTGAATAAAACTTTACCACCCGGTTTGCTTATAGTATTTGAGCCACCTACTACCACTATGTTTTTAGGATTAATTAATTGCTCAGTAATCATAATTTAAAATTTTAATGTTAGATTATTTATATGAAAATTATTTTAGCCTGTATATGCTTATACTTCCTTTAATACTAAAGGGTTTATATAAGAAAAATAAAAAAAAACAGGATGATTTTATTAGAATGAAAAGCGGTCTCTTTCCTTGATATTTGGAAAAATTTTATTTACGTATGGTATTAAAAAATAGAGTATCATTTTCATGGTAAACAACTATTCAAATATAGATAAAATTTTAATTCGATATACGATTTGAGAAATTTTTTATTATAAAAACGAATTCGTGTTATTAATAATATTGAAATTATATTTATTTTCACTTCAAAATTCGGAATATAAAAATATTATTCCTGGTAAAATATAGATTTAGATATTAGATACATTATAATTTTATACAAATGAAAACAAGGCTTACCCTATTTGTTATACTTTTATTTTTTTCTTTCAGATCGTTTGCGCAATTCGATAATTATTTTGAAAATAAAACGTTGCGTATTGATTATTTCCATTCAGGCAACGACTCTACAGAATACTATGCCATGGACGAGTTGCGTGAAGAATCCTTATGGGGCGGTTCCAAAACAAACCTTATTGATACTTTTAATTATGGCAATTATAAATTTGTAGCATATGATAAAGCTTCAGATAAAATAATTTTCACGAAACATTTCTCATCATTATTTGCCGAGTGGTCTACCACTTATGAAGCAAAGATTACTTCTAAAGCTTTTTCGGAAACCGTTACTATGCCTTATCCTAAGGCAACAATTAAAACAGAATTTTATAGTCGGAATAAAAAGAATATATGGGTAAAAAAATTCGAATATACCATCGATCCTTCTAATTATTTTATTTCACATGAAAAGAAAAACAGAAGCAGCAGTTTTAAAATAGTTTATAATGGAGAATCGTCCAAAAAGATTGATATTGTTATTATACCAGATGGATATACCCGCGAAGAAATGGATAAATTCAAAAAAGATTGCGAACGATTTTCGGAATTTATTTTGAATGCATCGCCGTATAAAGAAAATAAGGAAAAATTTAATTTTTGGGGTGTTGAAGCGTGGTCGTTCGATTCGGGACCTGATATTCCCGGCGAAAATATCTGGAAGAATACGGCTGTAAGTACCAGCTTTTATACTTTCGATTCGGAACGCTATCTTATGACCTACGAGAATAAAACACTCCATGATATTGCTGCAAATACGCCATACGACCAGATTTTCATTCTTGTTAATACCAATAAATATGGAGGTGGCGGTATTTATAACTTTTACTCCACTTGTTCTTCTGATAATTTAGCTTCAAATTATGTATGCATTCATGAATTCGGTCATGAATTCGCCGGGCTTGGTGATGAATATTATACATCCGAAGTAGCAACGCAGGGACTGTATCCTTTAGATGTTGAACCATGGGAGCCTAATTTAACTACATTGATAAGTTTTGATAAAAAATGGAAGAACATGGTTTCAAAAGAAACACCTGTTCCTACACCAAATAATGAAAAATATAAAGATGTTGTAGGTGTTTTTGAAGGCGGTGGTTATGAATCAAAAGGTGTGTACCGCCCAATGTTCGATTGTTCAATGAAATCAATTTCGTATGATAATTTCTGCCCTGTTTGTAGAAAAGCAATACAGAATATGATTGATTTTTATACGAAATAAAAAGGTGTTCTTCAAATTATCAAGGTTCAAATTCCAAATTCAAAGGAAAAAATTCCGGAAACAAAAAACTTTGCGAGTGTTATTACTTGCTTCTATTTTTGTTTAGTCTGAGGCTTAAAATATTGTATTTGGTATTTGGAGCTTTAGTCTTGATGCTTGTAATTTGAGATTTCTTTTTACAATAGAAATAAGTATATAACTCTTTTTAAGCCCGTTAATAAAGGGTTATCCTAATTTTACCAATCCATATTTTTATTTTTTAAATTATTTTGTAGTAAGGAAAATTTCCTTATATTAGCAAGGTAAAGAAAACCTATTTTAAAAATATAAATTATATCAGGAGGAATTAAAATGTCAATTACCAAATTAGCACAAATGTTCGATGTGCTGCAAAGCAAAACAAAAAAAAGACTGGTAGCTGCTTACGCAAACGATTCACACACTATTGGCGCAATTAGCGGGGCTATTGATAAAGGTATTGTTGAAGCTACACTTGTAGGTGATGAAGCTACAATAAAAAAAGTTTGTACCGAGCATAAATTTGATGTAAAAAAATTCAAGATCGTACATGAAACGGATGAATGGAAAGCAACACAGAAAGCTGTTGAATTGATTAATGCCGGAGAAGGTGAAATTTTGATGAAAGGTCTTGTTACGAGCGACAAATATATGAGAGCAATCCTGAATAAGGAAAAAGGACTGATGCCAAATCCCAATGCTGTTTTAAGTCATGTATCCGTTGTTGAAAATCCGAATTATCCAAAACTTCTTATTGTTGCTGACGTTGCTATTATTCCTCTTCCCGACCTGAAACAAAAAATAGTGATGACAAATTACCTTATCGATACTGCTCATGCATTGGGTATTGATAATCCTAAAGTTGCTCTTCTTGCAGCCACAGAACAAATGTCATTAGGTATGCCTGCGTGTATTGAAGCAGCAATTATTGCTAAAATGGCCGATCGCGGACAAATAAAAGGAGCTATAGTTGACGGACCTCTTGCATTTGACGGATGTATCGACAGGGAAAGCTGTGAAATAAAGAAACTGAAAAGTCCTATCCAGGGTGATGCAGATTGTATACTGTTCCCAAATATTGAATCAGGAAATGTGTTCTTTAAAATGAACAACAAACTTTGTAAAGGTGAATTAGGAGCTGTTGTTTTTGGAGCAAAGGTACCCTGTGTTCTTACATCCAGGGGCGATAGCGAAATGACAAAACTTTACAGTATTGCATTAAGCGCGATGCTTGCAAAATAAATTTAATTTCTAAACCCGCTTATATTAAAATTCAATTCTTATGGAGCATTTGATCCTAGTGGTGAATCCCGGTTCTACTTCTACAAAGATTGCTGTTTACGAAGGTCGTAAACAGATTTTTCTGAAGAAAATCAGACATCTTCAGGAAATTTTGCAGCAGTTCGACATGATTGCCGACCAGTTTGAATTCCGTAAGAATACCATAGACGATGAACTAAGCAAAGCAGGAATAAATATCAAAAATATTTCAATTGTTGTTGGCAGGGGAGGATTACTTAAACCTATTGCCGGCGGTGTTTACAAGGTAAATGATGCCATGATTCATGATATATACCACCCCATGGGGGAACACGAATCGAACCTGGGAGGGCTTATTGCTTATGAATTGGCAAAGGAGATAAATAGAAAAGTAATGGCAATAATTGTCGACCCTACGTGTGTTGACGAGATGGAAGATATTGCTCGTATTTCGGGAATGCCGGAATTGCCGCGTAAAAGTTTTCTTCATGCATTGAACCAGCGAGCTGTTGCCCGAATGTATGCACGCGATATTGGGAAAAAATATGAAGAGATAAATGTGATTGTTGCACATATGGGTGGAGGACTTTCTGTTGGTGCACATCGTAAAGGAAGAATCATTGATGTGAATAATGGTCTTAATGGCGAAGGTCCTATGTCGCCTGAACGCAGCGGAGGTTTACCTGTAGGTCAACTTGTGGAATTATGTTTTTCAAATAAATTTTCCAAAGCGGAAATACTTCGTAAGATAAAAGGCAAAGGAGGATTAACAGCTTATCTTGGAACTTCCGATGCTCTGGAAATAGAAAAACGAATAGAACAGGGTGATGAATACGCTAAATTGATTTATAATGCCATGTCATACCAGGTAGCTAAAGAGATAGGCGCATTAAGCGCTGTTCTTCATGGAGAGGTTGACGGAATATTACTGACAGGTGGAATTGCCTATGGTGAAATGGTTACAAGCTTCATTACTGAAATGGTAAAACATTTAGGTCCTGTAAAAGTTTATCCCGGCGAGGGAGAAATGGAAGCACTGGCATTGAATGGATACCTTGTTTTATCGGGCGAAGTGGAAGTAAAAGAATATGTTTAAAATGTTTTTATGAATGTTTAACCGGAATATATTATTCCGGTTTTTTTATTTTTATCACAAGAGTTCATGGTCGATAAAACGTTTTCTAAATCTTTCTAAAAACCCCGGAACTGGATGCATTGCATGTCCTTCCGAAAAACATCCCGAAGAATGGTATTGCTCGTGGAAGTTTTTTATTAATTAATGTAAAATATTTTTTATCCGAATAAATTACTGAACACTTCTTCAATCTTTCTTACGGGAATAATTTTAATTCCTTTACTTTTATAATCAATACCTTTTTGATTATAGGAAGAAATGATGATTTGTTCAAAGCCTAATTTTTCAGCTTCTGAAACTCTTTGTTCTATGCGGTTCACAGGACGTATTTCGCCCGATAATCCCACTTCTGCTGCTAAGCAAATTTTTGGACTTACCGGAATATCTTCATTCGATGAAAGTACTGCACTAACAACAGCAAGGTCAATAGCAGGGTCGTCAACACGAATACCCCCGGCAATGTTGAGAAATACATCTTTTATTCCCAACCTGAAACCACAACGTTTTTCAAGAACTGCGAGTAACATGTTTAACCTGCGAATATCGAAGCCTGTAGCCGAACGTTGCGGAGTACCATAAGCAGCGCTGCTTACCAAAGCTTGTGTTTCAATCAACATGGGTCGCATTCCTTCAACCATTGCAGCAATAGCAACACCGCTCAACTGTTCATCACGTTGTGATAATAATATTTCGGATGGATTGGTTACTTCGCGTAATCCTGAATTTTGCATTTCAAAAATTCCTAATTCGGAAGTTGAACCAAAACGATTTTTTGTTGCTCTTAATATGCGGTACCCATGATTCCTGTCGCCTTCAAATTGTAAAACCGTATCGACCATATGTTCCAATACTTTTGGACCTGCAATAGTTCCGTCTTTTGTAATATGTCCTATTAGAAAAACAGGTGTGGCTGTTTCTTTGGCATAACGATTCATTTCAGCTGCGCACTCACGTATCTGCGATATGCTTCCGGCTGATGATTCAATTATGGCTGTGGATAAGGTTTGTATGGAATCAATAACCACCATATCCGGTTGTGTTTCCTGGAGGTGATTAAAAATATTTTGAGTTGATGTTTCCGTAAGAATAAAACAGTCTTCATTTTTTATGCCTATGCGTTCTGCACGCATTCGCAACTGTTGGTCGCTTTCTTCACCGGTGATATAAAGTACTTTTGCATTTTTAATATTCAATGCAATTTGCAAAAGCAATGTAGATTTTCCAATTCCGGGTTCACCACCAATTAAAACTACCGAACCGGGGACCAATCCGCCGCCAAGAACACGATTCAATTCCTGACTATTAGTATTCATGCGTTGTTCCGATGAAGTTGAAATTTCATTTATTTTTTGTGGGATATTCGATTTTAATGAATTTTTTATTGATACTTCTTTCGAGGACTTCTGAATAACTTCTTCAACAAATGTATTCCATTCATTACATGAAGGGCAACGTCCCATCCATTTAGGCGATTGTGCTCCGCAGTTCTGGCAAAAAAAAGTAGTTTTGATTTTTGACATCAGGAAGAAAAGAAATTATTTTTTTATAAATTCATAATACTGATAATTTGCATTTTCATCACGGTACAATTCCAGGTGCTTATTTGTGAGTTTCATAATTTTATATTCACCAACCATGTATTTATTATTACATTCCGTAATTTTTAAGTATCGGGTTAATCTTTTTATTTTAATGATATATGTACCGTAAGATAAAGTATCAAAGGTTGAATTAGCTGTATTTTTTTTCATGTAAATATATCCATCCATCAATGTCCATTCCTGTGTATTAGTACTCATACTGTTGACATCAACCATTCTCCAATCTCCATCAATTTTATTTTCAATTTTTTGTTTGCATGAAAAAAAAATTATTGAAAAAAAAGCTATGATAAAAAAAAGATATTTATAAGATCTCTTCATTCATTATTAAATTTATGGCTAAAATAAGTAATAACTTAAATGATTTCAAGAAAAAATACTTAAATTAATTTTATTTTTTCAATAATAGAAGTTGTAGAATATCCTTCAAGAAAATCAATAGTAATTATTTTCCCACCTTTTGATTTTACAATATCATTTCCCACAATTTCTTCGGCTTTATAATCACTTCCTTTAATAAGAATATCAGGTGTTATAGTTTTTATCAATTCGTATGGAGTGTCTTCATCAAAAAGCACAACAGCATCAACAAAGAATAAAGATGCTAAAAACAATGCTCTTGTTTCCTCATTGTTTATAGGTCTTTTCTCTCCTTTTATATTTTTTACGGATTTATCTGTATTCAACCCGATAATTAAAATATTTCCATTATCAGCAGCTTTGGATAGGTAATCGATATGTCCTAAATGAATGATATCAAAGCATCCGTTAGTAAAAACAATGGATTGGTTTTTAAACTTCCAGAAAGCCAAATGACGTTTAAGTTTAATTAAATCTTCTTCTTTACTGAAATGAAAGATTTTTGATTGTGCAAATTCGTTTGTATTCATGTTATAATTTCTTTTTTCTTTTTATCGGATAAAAATAAAATAAGCCATGAGATACTTCCAACAATTATTATCATGAACCATTGTGTGAAATACACGATATTCGCGAATGAAAATGCAGGAATTTCTGAAATTTTATACAATCCTGATAATGTAATTTTGACAAAATATTGATAAGCACCAATACCACCGGGTGTAGGAGCCAAAGTGCCAATACTTCCAAGCGCCATAACGGTTAATGCATCAATAAAATTACGCTCACTTGTAGCACTTACAGCAAAAAAACTGATATAGATTGTCAGAGTATAAAATCCCCATAGCAGGATAGAATAAAAAATAAAAAGCTTTTTATTTTTTACATTTTTTATTGTCTTTACTCCTTCCCAGAAACCTTTAATTAAATCAATTATTTTATGAAACAATTTCAGTTTACGCAACATAGGCAGGCATAAACGGTACACGATAATTATCAGTAAACAAATTCCTATAAAACTTCCTGTGATTATTAATAATGCAGCAGAACTATTTGGAAATTTTGAAGACAAAGGTTCAAAAATATTTTTATAAATAAATTTTTCAAGAAATGATAATTGCGATAAAATGGTAATAATAAGAATAACCAACATAGTTATAACATCAAATGCTCTTTCGGCAATTACTGTTCCGATTACCGAATTTACCGGAACCTTATGATGGCGTGCAAGCACACCGCAACGTGTGATTTCGCCTAAACGCGGAACAGCTATATTTACGAAATAGCCTATCATTACAGCATAAAATGTGGTGTGTGTTTTTACTTTGATATTTAAAGGTTCCAGAAGTTGATTCCATCTTAATGCCCTGATGATATGGCTAACCAACATTGTAATAATTGCCAGTGCAATCCATCGATAATCAGCTTTTTTAATTTCAATAAGAATACTGTCGATATTTTCGCCGCGAATGGCAAGCCAAAATAAGACACCACCTATTGCAAGAAAAAACAGGTACTTTAAAACAGAAAGGATTTTCTTTTTCACAAAATTATTTTAACCGATTATTATGACCGGGGAAAACAATGGTAGGCTTAAAGTTTTTCGCTTCTTCAAAATCCATAGAAGCAAATGAAATTACAATTACCACATCACCGGGAGCGGCTTTACGTGCTGCAGCACCATTAAGACAAATGGTTCCCGATCCTTTTTCGCCTTTTATAATATACGTTTCAAGCCTTTCGCCATTGTTAATATTAACAACCTGTACTTTTTCATACTCAATCATATTGGCCGCATTCAATAGATCTTCATCAATAGTAATACTGCCCACATAATTAATATTAGCATCAGTTACAACTGCTCTGTGGATTTTTGATTTTAATACTTGAATTTGCATAGCGGCGCAAAATTACAAAATTTTTATATTATCTATCAAACGAATTTTTCCGGCAAAAACAGCAATGCATGCAGTGTAATGTTTTTCTTCGTTTATTTTTAATGCAGGAACAAGAGTATCGCTTTCTACTATTTCAAAATATTCCAGTTTTAATAATGAATGGCTGTTTATTTTTTCTTTAACTATATTTTTAATATTATCAATACTTTCATTCTTTGTAAGTTCTTTTGCTTCTTTTAATGTTTTATATATTATAGGAGCCTGAATTCTTTCTTCTGCATTCAACCTTTGATTTCTTGAACTCATTGCAAGTCCGTCGGCTTCCCTGATTGTTGCACAGGGAATTATTTCAACAGGTATATTTAATTTTTTCACAAGATATTTTATTATAGTCAATTGCTGAAAATCTTTTTCACCAAAATATGCTTTGTCGGGTTTTATTAATAAAAAAAATTTCTTTACAATTACCGAAACACCATTAAAATGCCCCGGTCTGAATTTTCCTTCCATGACTTTATCAAGTCCATCTAAATTAATCTGTTCAATTTTTGATTCAGGATACATTTCGCTTTCGGAAGGTACAAAAATAAAATCTACTCCTATCTGTGTAAAAAGTTCAATGTCAGACTTTAATGTTCTTGGATATTTTTTTAAATCTTCAGAATTATTAAATTGAGTAGGGTTAACAAAAATACTGCAAATACATACGTCATTTTCTGTCTTAGCTCTTGATGCCAAAGCCAGATGCCCTTTGTGAATTGCTCCCATTGTGGGAACAAATCCAATACTTTTATTTTCCTCCTTTATCCTGGAAATGATTTGTTCTAATTCAAATTTATTATATATGAGTCTCATACGTAGTAATTTAAACTTTAATATTAGTTAAAACGATAAAATAAAGTGCAAATCTATTACGAATTACTTGAATTATTGCTAAAATTTTATTAATTTTGCAATTCCGTTTGAAAGACCAAAACACAAACATACACATGGAAAAAACTAAAGTTCTTTTTGTACAGCAAGAAATTATTCCCTACCTGAAAGATAGCCATATGGGTATTATTGGCAGGTACCTTCCTCAGGGAATACAGGAAAAAGGCAGAGAAATAAGGACATTTATGCCTCGTTATGGTTGCATTAATGAAAGAAGGAATCAACTTCATGAAGTGATTCGCCTTTCAGGAATGAATTTAATTATTAATGATACTGACCATCCACTGATCATTAAAGTAGCTTCTATCCAGTCGGCCAGAATGCAAATATATTTTATCGATAATGAAGATTATTTTCAAAGGAAACAAGTATTCTGTGACTCATCAAATAAATTTTTCAAAGATAATGATGAAAGAGCAATTTTCTTTGCCAGGGGTGTTTTGGAAACAGTAAAAAAATTAGGCTGGGCTCCTGATATTGTTCATTGCCACGGATGGATGACCAGCATGATGCCTATTTATCTTAAGAAAGCATTTGTTGATAATCCTTTATTCACGGATACTAAAGTTATTTATTCAGTATACAATGATGATTTTGATACTCCGTTTAGTAAAGATTTTTCAGAAAAAATAATGTTACCGGGAATATCTCAAAATGATATTACACATTATAAAAAACCTACTTTTAACAATATTACCAAAGCTGCTATTGATTTTTCTGATGGTGTTATTATTGGTAGTCCTGATGTAAATCAGGATATCGTTAAATACCTTAACCAGATTGATAAGCCTGTACTCAACTTCCAGTCGATGGATACATATGTTGATGCCTATAATGAATTTTATGATGAAATATTAGTTAATGAGCATATACTAAGCAATTAAATTCTTCGTTACATTTGCACTCAAATTTAATATTAATTGCTTTGAAACGAATTTCATTAAACTCTACTTCATTCTACATTACATTATTTTTTGTAGTATCAATATTCTGGTTCGCTTGTGAGAAACCATCGGAAATAGGACTCGAGATTCAACCTCCGGGAGATAAACTAAACGTTGTTTATTGCGATACCATAACACTTAATACCTACTCGGTACTTGAAGATCCCATTCTTACCAATTCAACTGCATATAATCTTTTAGGGAGTTATTATGATCCTATATTCGGAAAAAATTCGGCAAGTTTTTATTCTCAAATGAGAATATCTTCAAATGCTCCTACGTTTGGTTCTAATCCGGTTTGCGATTCACTTGTCCTGTCGCTTCGTTATGCAAATTATTATGGAGATACTTTGACACCACAAACTGTTAGAGTTTACAGGGTTGCTGAAGATTTTTATAAAGACAGCTCTTACTATTCAAATAAAGAACTTCAAATTACTGGCGAATTATTAGGTTCAAAAACATTTTATCCTCATCCTATAGATAGTATTGTAGTAGATAGCGAAAAGTATCCTGCACATTTAAGGATTCCTTTGGATAAATCATTAGGCAATATATTTTTAGGATTAGCAGGCAGTAGTGTATTATCTGACAACACCAATTTTCTTGATTATTTCAAAGGGTTATATGTAACCACAACACCTGTGAACGGAAATGGTGAAGGATGTATCATGGCCTTTAACTTACTTAGCTCATTATCGAACGTGGCATTATATTATAAAAATGATGATAATGACACCACCTCGATGAAATTTTATTTTGTATTTAATGAATATTCTGCCCGTTTTAATCATTATAATCATTCAAATTATTTATATGCTGATCCGTATCTTAGAAGTGAAATTTATGGCGATACTACTAAAGGCGATAGCCTGCTTTATCTTCAGGGGACAGCCGGTTTAAAAGTCAAGATAAAATATCCATATTTAAATAACCTGACTAATGCAGGAAAAATTGCTATAAATAATGCGGAAATGATTATTCCTGTAGAAGAAAATGGTTTAAATACGGATAAATATAATCCTCCAAGTAAATTGATATTACTGGAAGAGAAAGATGGAAGTATCCGTTATCTGTTGGATCAGTCGAATTCATATTTTGGAGGAACTTACGACACAACCAATTTGCAATATAAATTTAATATTTCTCAACATATTCAACAGGTTATTGATGGAGTTAAAGAAAACCTTGGTTTAAGTTTAATGGTTTATCCTACTTATAGACCTAATTATCCAAACAGGGTAGTTATAAAAGGCTGCAGACGTCAATCAGAAAAAATACGTCTTATAATAACGTATACCAAACTTTATTAAATAAATAATTTATGTGTGGAATAGTAGCATATATAGGACCGCGTCAAGCGTATCCTATTTTAATGAAAGGCTTGTACCGTCTGGAATACAGAGGATACGACAGTGCCGGTATTGCCCTTATTGATAAAGAACTTAATCTTTATAAGTGCCATGGAAAAGTTGCCGATCTGGAAAAACATGTAAAAGACCTGAACACTAAAGGTACAATAGGAATTGCTCACACCCGTTGGGCTACACATGGCGAACCCAGTGATGTTAATGCACATCCTCATTATTCACAGAATAAAGAAATCGCTTTAATACATAATGGTATTATTGAAAATTACGCATACCTGAAACAGGAACTTATAAACAGGGGATATAAATTTACAAGCGATACTGATACTGAAGTCCTGGTTTATCTTATTGAAGATATCCGTAAACACGAAGAAGTTGATTTGGTAGAAGCATTACGAATAGCATTAAATGAAGTAATTGGAACCTATGCTATTGTAATTATTTCAAAAGACGATCCCGATACACTTGTTGGCGCACGCAAGGGAAGCCCTATGGTTGTGGGCGTAGGAAAAGATGAAATGTTCATAGCATCTGATCCCACTCCTATTATTGAATACACAAAAAAAGTTGTTTATCTCAACGATGAAGAAATCACAATAATAAAGCGTAATGGAGACCTGAAAATACTTACTATAGGTAATAAAGAGAAAACCCCTTATATACAAAAGCTGGAACTTCAACTTGAATCCATTGAAAAAGGTGGTTTTCCTCATTTCATGTTGAAGGAAATTTACGAACAACCCCGTTCGATAAAAGACAGTATGCGCGGACGTTTAAATATCGCAAAAGAAATTGTAGCCTTAGGTGGTATTATTGATTATGAAGAAAAATTTCTGAATGCAAAACGTATCATTATTATTGCCTGCGGAACATCCTGGCATGCCGGACTTGTTGGTGAATACCTGTTTGAAGATTTTGCCCGAATACCTGTTGAAGTTGAATACGCTTCGGAATTCCGGTACAGGAATCCAATTATAAATGAAAATGATATTGTTATTGCCATTTCGCAAAGTGGTGAAACAGCCGATACGCTTGCAGCTATAGAACTCGCAAAAAGCAAAGGAGCAACAATAATTGGAATATGTAATGTTGTTGGATCATCTATTCCCCGTGCTACTCATGCCGGTTCATACACTCATGCCGGACCTGAAATTGGTGTTGCTTCAACAAAAGCTTTTACAGCACAGGTTACTGTACTTGCACTGATGGCGCTTACTATAGCACAAAAAAAAGGAACGGTTTCACGTTCCCGATTACATGAAATTATTACCGAACTTGAAAGTATTCCAGAAAAAGTTGAGAAAACTTTAAAATCAAACGATAGCATAAAAGCTATTGCTGAAATATTCCATAATGCCCGTAATTTCTTATATCTTGGCAGGGGTTACAACTTCCCTGTAGCGTTGGAAGGAGCATTAAAGCTGAAAGAAATTTCGTATATACATGCCGAAGGTTATCCGGCAGCAGAAATGAAACATGGTCCTATTGCATTGATTGACGAAAAAATGCCTGTGGTTGTTATTGCTACAAAAAAGGGGACCTACGAAAAAGTAATTAGTAACATACAGGAAGTCAAAGCTCGTAAAGGTGTAATAATAGCAATAGTTACCGAAGGCGATACTACAGTTAAAGACCTTGCTGATTATATTATTGAAATTCCGGAAACAGAAGAAATGTTTGTTCCGTTGGTTGCCACTATTCCATTACAGTTGTTGGCTTATCATATTGCTGTTTTACGCGGTTGTAATGTTGACCAGCCCCGAAACCTTGCTAAATCGGTAACTGTAGAGTAAAATATTTATTTGAATGAAATAAGAAAGGCGTTGATGTGTTCGACGCCTTTTGTTTTTTGTTACTTTCTTATGCAATGCTCTGAAAAAGTAACAAACCTAATTGCTTCGCACCATATTTCGACAAGCTCAATATGACCGGATGCTCGATCAGGCTGAGTTCATCGAAGCCTGATGATGATATGAAATAAACATTTTTCTTTCCACCTTCAACTGTAAACTAAACCAGTTGCTCCACCTTTAACCGTTAAACAAAATTTTTCCTTCGCGCCATATTTCGATAAACTCAATATGACTGGATGCTCGGGAGGGTTTGTGGGGTATAGAGGTATAAAGGTATAGGTTATTAAGTTCTTGACACAGTTTATAGAACAGACTCATGGAGGTATAAGGTATAAAGGTATAGGAGCGTTCAAATGAGTCTCGGGGGTATACATACGACCCCGGGAGTTGCTCATGGGCTTTTTGCCACCTTTCTTTATTATGTTACTAATGTAATACCGGTTAAATCGGCTCTTCCGTTCTTCAGGAATGCGTAGGTGATACGGTCGGACTTACAGTCGACAAACTTTAAGTGTTTCAGACTTTTGTTCTTAAAGAATGTGTTAATAAGCATTGCATCACGAAATGTTACCCTGTAAAAGGCGCAGTTCTCAAAACAACAATCCTCTATAGTACCTTCGAAAACCGTATCGTCAATCGCCATTCCAATAAATGAGCTGCGGTTCCATATTACGTTTTCAATGGTATTTTTCTGTAAGTTGCCCGATTTGAACATTGCCCCTGTAAAATCGGCGCCTGAGAAATCGCAGCCGCCAATGTTGCTATCCGAAAATTCGGTCTCTTGCAGTTTACAGTCCCTGAACAGGTTGTTGCCCAAGTTTGATTTCCTGATATGGCTCCTGCTAAGGTTGGAGCCTGAGAAATCGCAGCCTTCAACATTATTGCTTTTTAACAGTAGCCCCGACAGATCCGAACCAATGAACAGGCAGCGCAACATGTTGGACGAACTGAATTTATCGTGCAGGTTCTTTAAACCTGAAAAATCGGCATCGGTCCAGTTCCCGCGCGACATATCCCAGCCGGGCTTTTTATCCTGCTTTGCTGAGTGTATTTCAGCCGCAGGCTCAGCCGGTGCAGTTTCGGTGGCTGCCGATTGCAGGCTTTCGGAAAAGTAGTTCAGGTCGACACCCAGTATTTCGGCAAGGCGGTTAAAAGTAATGATGTCGGGCATCGATTCGCCGCGCTCCCATTTCCCTACTGCCTGAGCGCTTATGAATAAACGTTCGGCAAGCTGTGCCTGTGATATATTTATTTTCTTTCGTGCTTCTGCAATTTTATTGCCGATGCTCTTTGTATTTAACATAGGTATTTCCTCCGCGGTTTTATTATTTTTTCTGACACTACAAAGATATTGGGCTTGGTTTGCGGAATCAAAAAAAATCAAAAACTTTTAATTGTAATTACGCTATTTATAGTTGTTATTTAACAACTATGGGTGGTATTTGTAGGGATTATATAAAAAAATAGCCCCGAATGAATACGAGGCTACACTATATAGTAGTTCTAATGAAGTACTTTTTTTGAGTTAATAAAAATAACTTTTTTTATCTTACTTTTTAAAACAGTACCTCTTATTTTTTATTTCGGATCATAAGCCCATTTCAGGTAAATTGCACCCCAGGTAAATCCTGCGCCAAAGGCTGCTAATATTAAATTATCGCCTTTTTTTAGTTTGGATTCCCATTCCCACAAACATAAAGGAATTGTTGCAGATGTGGTGTTTCCAAATTTTTCAATATTGATCATTACTTTTTCTTTCGGAAGTTTCATGCGGTTACCGGTTGCTTCAATAATACGCAAATTTGCCTGATGAGGTACTAACCATGCAATATCATCGGAAGTAAGATTATTACGTTTCATTATATCAACTGAAACATCCGCCATTTTCGAAACAGCCCATTTGAAAACAGGCTGACCTTCCTGGTAAATGAAATGTTCGCGGGCATTAATGGTTTCGTGTGAAGCAGGTTTTACCGAACCTCCGGCTTTTTGATGTAAATGAATTCGACCTATACCATCAACCTGAAGCATAGAATCCATTACACCAAGATCTTCCATTGTAGGTTCAAGCAGTACAGCTCCTGCGCCATCACCAAAAATAGGGCAGGTGGCCCTGTCGGTATAATCAACTATTGAGGACATTTTTTCGGCGCCCACCACCACCACTTTTTTATTTGAACCACATTCAACGAATTTTGAGGCAGTATGGAGTGCATATAAAAACCCTGAACAACCTGCATTCAAATCGAAGCTGAATGCATTTTTTATTCCGACTTTATCGCTGATAATATTAGCTGTTGCCGGAAATTGCATATCAGGTGTAACTGTTGCGCAAATTAAAAGATCTATTTCCTCAGGCTTAGTATTTGTTTTTTCTAAAAGTTTTTTTACAGCTTCGGCGCCAATATCAGAAGTTCCTTTCCCTGCTTCCTTTATTATCCTTCTTTCTTTAATACCTATACGGGTCATTATCCATTCATCAGATGTATCAACCATTTGGCTTAATTCATCATTTGTCAGAATATATTCAGGCAATGCTCCTTGAATACCTGTTATTGCTGCCCTGATTTTTGACATTTAAATAATATTTGAAAATTAATAATATCAGCGATTGCATTCATTTTTCTTGCACTGGGTATAACTGTCAATTGCAGTTTTTATTTTTTTATATAATTGTGCTTCATGAACCTCTTTAGTAAGAAGGATCATATTTTTAATTGCTTTATCATTGGATATCCCGTGACCAACCACAACGGTACCATTAATTCCAAGAATAGGAGTTCCTCCATAATTCTCATAATTGAACCGATCAATAAAATCACCTTTAAATCCTTTTTTCACGAACAAACGATACATCGATTCGGTATGTTTCAGTATAATATTTCCCGTAAACCCATCGCAAACGATAACATCCACTTTATCTTTGAAGAGATCGCGTGCTTCTATATTCCCAATAAAATTAAAATCTTTGGTATCTTTCATCAGTTTAAAAGCAGATTGTGCAAGTAAGTTGCCTTTTTCTGCTTCTTCTCCAATATTTAAAAGTCCTACTTTTGGATTGTGAATATTGTATACATATTGTGCATAAAGAGAACCTAAAATTCCGAATTGGTATAACATATCGGGTTTGCAATCGGAATTGACCCCTGAATCAAGCATGATCCCAATACCTTTTTCTTCTTTAGGTATCATGGTAGAAATACAAGGACGGATAATTCCTTTAATCGGTTCCGTGCTATATATTGAACCAACAAGCATAGCGCCTGAATTCCCGGCTCCCGCAAAAGCATCAATTTTTTGCTTTTTCAGCATTTCAAACCCAAGTGCAATACTTGATAATGGTTTTTGTGAAAATGCTTTAGTGGGATGTTCCCCCATTTCTATTACATCGGAAGCATGGAAAATATCAAAGTCAGCAGCATTGACTTTTCTTTCAGCAAGCGCTGATAGGATGGTTTTTTCATTACCAAAAAGACAAATACGTACATCCTTAGGCAATTCTTTGAGGGCTAAAATAGCGCCGTCTATAGTTGCCTGAGGGGCGAAATCGCCGCCCATAATATCAATCCCGATTTTCATCCGGTAATGATTTAATTATGCAGTAGCTTCTTTTTTCTCGATGGCGAGTTTGCCTTTATAGTAGCCGCATTCGCTGCATACTCTGTGATACAGAACAGCTGCGCCACAGTTTGAACAAACAACTGTAGTAGGAACAACTGCTTTATCATGCGTTCTTCTTTTGTCTCTTCTTGTCTTCGAGTGTTTATGTTTCGGATTTGGCATAACACGTAATATTTAATTAAATTTTATTTTTTTCAACGATTCCCATCGGGGATCAATTTCTGTTTTAATATTCTCTTTACTCTTATGTTCTTCTAGCTTTTTTAAAACATCTTTATTGCAACCACTTTTCCCTTTTTTATTTTCGGGATGTGTTCTTTTTGAAGGTAAAGCCAGGTGGATGAATTCGTAAATATATTGCGCTGCATTGATTGAATGTTCAGACTCAGAAATCGAAATGATTTCATCTGTTTCCTCCTTGGTATCATTACTTATTTTTACTATCAACCGGTTTTCGGTATCGATATCCAAATCGAAATCATCCAAACACCTGTCGCATATAAGTTTTACCGTTCCTGTGATTTTAAAATTCAGAATAAACATACGAGGCTGTTTATTCAACTCAACAAGCACATTTAATTTTCCATGCTTTACTTCAGATTCTTCAAAATGATCAAAGAACTTTTCATTAATATCGAATTTAAAATCATACATTCCTGGTTTTAAACTCGCAAATTGAATTGCAAATTGTTTTAACAAGCTCAAAACAAACGTTTTTAAATAAGAGCGGCAAAGGTAATATTTCTATTTGAATAAAAAAAATGTATTTTTCTTTATTCAAAGGAATAGATTTCTCTTATTTAAAAGCTTTTTCAAGAAGCGCACTTCCATTAATTTCCAATTCTTTAAAATATGTTGGTGTTTCTCGTCCCATCAATTTATCAACATACATTTTACCCAGGTATTGACCCAACATAAATCCCTGACCTCTAAGCCCTAAGAATAGTCCAAGATGGGTATCTATGATCATTCTTGGTTCGGTGTAATATCCCGACCACAATGCCTGGAATCCGACAGCTGAAATTTCGGGAATCCAATCGGTAAATATTTCGGACACAATTTCTATAAAGTTTTCGGAATTGTATTTTAAATCTTTACCTGTTTCACCCGGTTCAATTTGTGGGGAAGCACAACCAATGATTTGACCTGTATCAGCAAGCTGCTGACCGTAAACAGCAATAAATCCCTTGTATTTTCTTCTGTCGATCAACATATCCAAAGAACTTCCGTTTAATCCCAGCATAGGCAACCTTCTTGTAATAAATGCCTGGTGTTTAACCGGGTAAAGTCCTGTTTCGATACCTAATTTTTTTGCAAACTTATCGCCATTTCCTCCCAATGCATTAATGAATATTTCGGTGCGATACTCGATATATTCGTTTTCGTTGGTCTTGACAATAATTTTATAAACAGAATCTTTTTTCTCAACATCAATTAATTCACAGTTTTCAAGGAGTGTTCCTCCTTTGCTAATCGCAATCTGGCGTAAAGCTTCGATTACCTTACCCGGTGTAGCCTGCCAGCAATCGCCGGTTTTTAGAGCAGCAAGATATTTTGAGTTAGAAGCATTATAATAAGGAGAGATTTCTGTACGGAACTGATTTGGTTTTAGCATAACTCCTTTCTGCCATGCTAAAGAATCTTCCAGTGTTTTCAGCATTTCCTCATCATGAGCAAAAGTGATATAATTTGTTAATCGAAAATCTATTTCGTGATTTTTGCTGAGGTTTTTAAATAATTCCAAATTATGCCTTGAGATATCTGTAAGTTCAGGAAGGCTGAACTGTGGGCGTCCTCCGGCAATATTACGCCATGATGAGCCAAACCCAAAATTAATCAATACAGGGGCTTTCCCTTCTTCTGCAAGATATCTGAACAATGAACTTCCCCCAATACCTCCACCTGCAACAAATGATTTTACTTCTACTACTTTAGGTTTCTGATTATGAATATTGGTAATTACCTTTTCATGTTTATTGGTTGGATAAAGTTCTCCAATCGTGATCTGATTAGATAAAGGAGCACGTGGAGTTGGGTGACCGATAAGAGTAACGCCTTTTGGTCTTAATAATAATCGCAAACGAAGAAGACATCTTTTCCCGCGGCATGGACCCATTCCCAAATGAGTAGTATGTTTTATTTCTTCAATGGAAATGTATTTTCTGTCACCGATCACTTTCATCACATCAGCCAAAGTAACATCATCACAATGGCACATGTAAATTTCATCATCGGTTTTTTCTTTATGCGATTTGAGATTAAGTTTTTCAGGATAATTTTCCTTAACAACAAATCCGCGAACCTTAACCAATTCTTCTTTCGGAATTCCTTGTGATTTTACACGTGCAATGTTAGTAAGGTTTTTCTTCTTTAAAATTTTATCGATTTTTCCTTCACCTATTTTATTTGCGTAATTGTCAACAAGGAAAACATCAGAACCTTCTTTAACATCCAATTCAACAGGAAGGAAAAGGGTTTCTTTGTTTAAGTTGTATCCAAAAATTGCTAACCCCGGGCATTGATAAACGCAATCCATACATCCGATACATTTTTCAAAGTCAATCTGAGGAACAGTGCTTGTAGAAGATTTGGTAATAGCTCCGTGTGGACAGGCGAATGCACAGGGGTTGCATGAAAAGCCATACAGACAATCAATTTGTACGAATGGTTTTTCCATTCTTTCTTTTGAGGGCATATATGGTTCTTCGATTATTTTTTCAGGATGCTGTTGCGAATCGAAATATTCTTTTGAAACGGTTAAGTATGCTTCATAATTATAATTCTTACTCATGGTATCAAGAATTTCGTAGGCAACCTGTTTGCCCCTGAGTACGGCACTTGTGCCTTCGCCAATGCGGATCGCATCACCTGCGCCGAAGCATTTTCTTCCGAACATTTCACGACCCTTTATCAATAGGTCGTTGTCGGGGATCAACCCGGTACAAATATTTATAGCATCAATTCCTTCGATTATTTTCTCAGTACCCGGAACCGGTTTGAAATTCTTTGCTTCAACAATTACAGCCCCGGTAATACCGTCATGATTTTTGTTTGGAATAGCTTCAATAATCAAATGTGAAAGAATAACAGGAATGCCTAATCTTCTTACCCTGTTTGCCTGTACAGGGAATCCACCTTCGTGCGGTAATGCTTCAACTATGGCTTTAACCTTAGCACCTGCCTGGGTTAGCTGGTAACTGGTAAGGTAACCAATGTTTCCTGCACCCACAGTAAGAATATTTTTCCCGAGTAAGGTCAGCTCGGTATTCATCATTTTCTGAATAACGGCAGCGGTGTAAACGCCCGGTAGATCATCGTTGTGGAAGCTTGGAAGGAATGGAACAGCTCCTGCAGCTACCACAAAATATTCACAGTCGATATAGAATATTTCCTGTGTTTTCATATTTTTCACTGCGATGCGGTTATTCTCGAAAATATCCCAAACCGTACAGTCAAGGAATATTCCGGTATGGTCATCACCGGCAAGAATTTTTGCGATCTCGAATCCTCTCATACCACCATATTTCTTTTCTTTCTCAAAGAAAAAGAATTGATGTGTTTGCATATTGAACTGTCCGCCAATTTTAGCATTGCTGTCGACAACAATATTTGAAACTTTGGATTCATTAAGTATTTCACGACAAGCTAAACCTGCTGGTCCGGCACCAATAATTACAACAGAGGTTTTATAAACTTTTAATGCATCTTTTGATAAATAGTCGGTAGGCTTAGGAACATAGCCATTTGGAATTTCCTCAACGGTTTTTACTTCATCACATGTTGTGATGCAGATCCTTTTAATCTTTCCATCAACAAGCATTTCGCAGGCGCCGCATTTTCCAATGCCGCATTCAAGACTTCTTTCCCTGTTGGCAAGACTGTGAGAGTGAATGGGAAAACCAGCCTGGTGTAAAGCAGCTGCAATGGTAAATCCTTTTTCTCCAATAATTTCTTTTCCATTATATTGAAAAACATGTTTCTCATGTTGTTCGATTGAAATAATGGGATGTTTTTCTATCTTATGCATGATTATAAAAATTTATTCCTATTAAGGGAATAGTTCTGTAAATAAATCTAATTATATGATAAACCCTTTATTTTCGCATATTCCGCGAGTTGTTTATCAAATAACAACTGCAAAATTATACGTTTTTTAATTCGCTGAATGATTTTTACAGATTATTTTTTTATCAATAGTTCGGTAATTTTTTAGTATTTTTTGGGCTAAAGCCCAATTTTATTGAGTTTTAATAGCCCCGACCTTAAGGTCGGGGCTATTACGAAACCCACAATTATCAAGGACTTTAGTCCTTAAATAAAAAAATTACCGAACTGTTATTTTATGAAATGCAAATATTATTACTTTGCTATAAATCGGAATTACCAGCAATTCATTTCGCCGGCATTTATTTAAGCAGCAGGTAATGCGTAAATCCCTTTAATTACAATGGTTTTATCGGTTTTTGAATTTTTTCAGAACGTATTACCGGAACTGTTTCAAAAACGCAATTACTTTTGAAAATAGAATTAACCTCTTTTAAAAAGCGCTTTAATGATTAATCCAGCCATTTTAGGATTTTCCTTTAGTCGCCTGGTGCAATATGCAAACCATTTGATTCCGAAAGGAACATAAACGCGCATGGTATGACCCTTGTCGGTTATGGATTTTCTGAGATCGGGAGTAACGCCAAGAAGCATTTGGAATTCGTACATATTTTTTGGCACATTATATTTTTCGATTAGCTTATATGCTCCGTCAACTAAAGGTTTATCGTGGGTAGCGATACCAACATAGATTTTATTTTTAAACATAAACTCAAGATCTTCAAGATAATGCTGGTTTATTTCTTCATAATGTTTAAAAGCCAATTCTTTTGGTTCATTATAAATTCCTTTGCAAAGCCTGAAATTCAAAGGAATTTCGGGAGTGTTAACATCTAAAAGATTGGTAACATCTGATAATGTTCTTTTCAGATAAGCCTGAACAACCAGACCAACATTCTTTGGAAATTCCTTTTTCAGTTTTCTAAATAATTCAATTTCTATATCGGTACATTGTGTGTCTTCCATATCAACTCTGACAAAGTTATCATATTCGGCTGCTTTTTTTACAACTTCACGAATATGTTTATAACAAACTTCTTTATCAATTAAAAGTCCGAACATTGTAGGTTTTAATGAATAATTCCCATCAATTTTATTCTTCTGTATCGTTTCTATTACTTCAAGATATTCATTTTTGTTTTGTTCAGCTTCATCAAGGTTCTTAATAAATTCGCCGAGTATATCTATCGTTATTTTTATGCCCTGTGCGTTTAAGTCTTTACAATAGCCGATAGCTTCATTGAGAGTTTTCCCTGCTACATATCTTTTTGAGAACACCCATACAAACTGCTGGGGCATGTAAGGAAGCATTGCTGCAATCATTTTGTTGAACATAGTTTTTCAGATTAATGATATAATAAATAGGTTTCTTTTTAATATATTAAATGAATAATATATTTTTGGCAAATTTATATATTATTCGATTCGCTGATTATATTTTTAATGAAAAGAAAATATTATTTTATTTGCTATTCATTAAGAGGATTAACAACTCATTTCCCCGGCATTTTTTAATGCGGCAAGTAATGCATAAGCTCCTTTAATAACAATGGTTTTATCGGTTTTAGAAATTTTTTCAGGAAGGGTTACCTGGGTAAATCCACCTGCGCTTGTTCCTTTTGTGATTTCTACCATCAGGAAATCATTGACTGTTTTACCTTCTTCATTTCTTTTTCCTTTTGAAATGAAAATATAATCTTTATCATCAAACGAAACAATAGCATCGGTAGGAAGCGCATCAACCAACTCTTCACCGGTTTCAACCTGTGCCGATACATACATTCCGGCAATCAAATCTTTAGCATCGCCATCAACTGTTGCGTATACTTTAACGGTTTTATCATCATTGATTGCTTTACCTACGCGGTAAACGGTGGCTTTGTAAGAAATGTCGTTATTGTTGGTGGTTTTGAATTCGATATCCTGTCCTTCTTTTATTTTTTCCAGATCTTTCTCGAACATGGTCAGTTCCAGTGTAAGCTTATCGTTGTTGATAATTTCAAAAACAATATCTGTTGCTTCAACATATTTTCCCACATTCACATTTACGGTTTTAATATATCCGTTTATAGGGGAAACTAAATTTACCGAACTTGTAATTTTGTCATCTTTCAGTTGACCAACTGAAATACCAATAAGGGCAAGCTTTTGCTCATATGCATTTACTTTTGCTTTTAATGTTTTATATTCTGAAAGTGACTGCTGGTAAGTTTTAGCTGAATTTACATTTCCTTCATAAAGTTCTTTCTGGCGCTGGTATTCGGTTTCAGAATATTCGAGCTGGCTTTTACTTTCAAGGTAGTTTTGCTGAAGTTCAATAAATTCGGGATTTTCAATAACTGCAAGTACCTGACCTTTTTTTACGGGACTGCCTTGCAACAGGTCGGTGCTTTTGATATATCCGCCCAATGGTGCTGAAACTGTAACCAGGTTTTGTGGCGGAACATTAATAATTCCGCTGAGTTTTAAAACGCTTCCGATATTTTTTTGTTCTACATTTCCCAGTTCTATCCCGGCAAGTTTGTATTGCTCTTCGTTCATTTCACAAGTGTTTTCGGGAAGTGTTTCACTTTCTTCTTCACTTTTTTTACTGCCATTTCCACATGCAGTGGCAAACAGAATTCCAAAAAGCATAATGGCAATTATATTATTTTTCATAAAATTGATTTTTATAAATTTTTATTATTTGATTTTTCCGATAAATTCATCAATTGCGATAACTGTGAAATTGAAGTCAAGCAACGATTCCAGATAATTGCTTCTGATTTCAATAGCTCTGTCAAGGCTTTGAACATATTCAACATAATCAATATTCCCGGCTTTATAACTTTTATTTGCTGAAGAAATAATTAATTCAGACTGAGCTAAAGCTTTTGTTTCGTAGTAATCGAGATTTGTTTTGTATTTCGAATACTCCTGCAACAACGAAGCATACTCGTTTTGCGCTATCCTGATATTATTTTCAAAATTCTGCTCTGCAATTTCCTTATTTATTTTAGCTGCCTGAATTTTTGATTTCTCAGAATTAAAAAACAGGGGAATCGTTATACCTGCTGAAATGCCCGTGAACCGGTCGTTTTCAGAGAGGTCTTTATTAGATTGATTAAAATATCCTACTGTAAAATCGGGTAGCATTGCTGAGGCTTCCGTTTTAGCTTCATACGTTGAAATATCGATTTGCTGTTTCGAAATCCCAAGCGAAGGGTTTTCCATAATAACAGAACTGTCAGATTGAATAACGTATGGAAGCTTTACCAATTCCGAATCGGAAATTTCTATTGCTGTGGTTTGATTCAGCAACGATGCCAGTTTTTTCTTATAGATTTCAATATCTGCCAGAATATTTTTTTGATGGGTATTGATTTCCATTAATTGTGTTTCTGCTGTTATTTTTTCTAATTGTGATGATTCGCCTGTTTTATTTTTTAAATCGGCTGCTTTTTGAAAATTGCGGTACAAACTATCCTGGAATTTCAATAGTTTCAGCGTTGAATAACAAAAAGCAAGTTCAAAATAATTACGTTTTACATCGGCAACAATTTTTGATTTGGAAAGAAGCAAATTGTATTCTGAACTTTTAACAGTTGCTTGTGCCATTTTGTTTTTATAAACATAAACCGTTGGAAATTGAACAGACTGCGAAACATTGATGTTGTTATCTTTTACGAAAGAATTGGATTGTCCGTATGTATAATCAACAGAAGTTTTGTCAATATTCCATGAAGCGGATTTTAATTTTTTATTCATATCCACATTCATTTCAGCCGCATTGATTTCGCCGTTTTTTTCAAGAGCTTTGTTAATTGCTTTTTCAAGAGTATATGTTTCTGTATTTACATTCTGTGCATTGGTTATTGAAGGTAATGCAATACAAAGCAAAGCAATAATAACTCCTAATGCAGGGTTAATAGTTGATTTGGCATTCTTTTTATTTTTTCGCGTAAACAAAACATACAGTACGGGAAGGATGATAAGAGTAAGAATAGTTGATGAAATAAGACCGCCAATTACAACTGAAGCCAGTGGTTTTTGGACCTCAGCTCCGGCAGAATTTGAAAGGGCCATAGGCAAAAACCCAAATGAAGCCACAATAGCCGTCATTATTACCGGGCGCAAACGGATACGTATTCCTTTTCGAACGCGTTCATAAATATCAGAAATGCCTTCGTCTTTTTCCAGTCGGTTGAATTCGGCTACAAGAACAATTCCGTTCAAAACAGCAACCCCGAAGAGTGCGATGAATCCTACACCGGCAGAGATACTGAAATTCATATCACGTAAATATAAAGCAACAATCCCGCCGATTGCCGAGAAAGGAACAGCTGTATATATAAGTAATGTTTGCTTGAAGGAATGGAATGTAAAAAAAAGCAAAATAAAAATAAGAAGCAGTACAACCGGAACGGCAATAAACAAGCGTTCTTTGGCTTCAACTAAATTTTCGAATTGACCGCCATAATCAAAATAATATCCTGCGGGAAGTTTTACTTTTTTATCTAGCTTGTTGCGAACTTCATCAACTACAGATTGCACATCTCTTCCGCGAACATTGAAACCAACATTGATTCTTCTTTTGGTGCTTTCGCGTGAAACCTGCGCTGTACCATTTTTTAAGGTAACGTCAGCAACCTGATCGAGTGTAATCTGATTTCCATTTTTCAGCGGGATGTAAATATTTTTTATAAAGTCGATATCCTGACGATAATCTTTGTCATACCTGACAACCAAATCGAAACGTTTTTCTTCATCGTAAACAACACCTGCAATATTGCCGGCAAATGCGGTTTTCAGCAAATTGTTCACATCTGAAATATTCAATCCGTAATGAGCTAATTTCTTACGATTGTAAATAACCTGTACTTGTCCGGAACCGGTAACTTTCTCTACACTGATGTCGGTTACACCTTCAACCGGAGTAATTAGTTTTTCTACTTGTTCTGCTTTTTCTGCAAGAACATCAAGGTTGTCGCCAAATATTTTTACCGCCACATCCTGTTTTGCACCTGACATGAATTCATTGAAACGCATTTGTATCGGTTGTTGAAATTCGAACTTTACTCCGGCAAGTACCGATAATTCCTTTTGCATTTTTTCAATCATTTCTTCGCGGGTTTCAGCGCTTGTCCATTCTTTTTTATTTTTCATTACAATAATGTAATCACCGGTTTCCATAGGTGTGGGGTCGGTTGGAATTTCGCCTGCTCCTATTTTACATACCGCATGTTTTACTTCGGGAAATTTCGACATCAAAATTTTGTTAGCTTTTTCAACTGCTTCGATCGTATGTGAAAGCGAGCCTCCCTGAAGTGTGATTACTCCGGCAGCCAAATCGCCTTCTTCAAGATTCGGAATAAATTCGCCACCCAGTGTATTGAATAATAAAATACTTCCGGCAAATAACATAACAGAAGCCAATACTACTGATACTTTGTGTTTGAGAGAAAAATTAAGAAGCGGACTAATAATTTTTAAAAATCCCGACATTATTTTATCAGAAATATTTTTTTTGTATTTCGTTTTTCTGCTCAGGAAAAGACATGAAGCAACGGGAACATAAGTAAGCGAAAGTATGATTGCTCCGAGTATTGCAAAACTTACTGTTTGTGCCATAGGGCGAAACATTTTTCCTTCAATTCCTACCAATGCGAGTATAGGAAGATAAACAATAAGAATTATGATCTGCCCGAAAGTTGCTGAATTCATCATGCGTTTAGCCGATTCATAAACTTCAATATCCATTTGCCCGGATGTTAATTTTGTGATTCCGACATGATGCGTTTTGCTTTGTGTGATGCGGTGAATAACACTTTCAACAATAATGACGGCACCATCAACAATAAGCCCAAAGTCAATGGCGCCAAGGCTCATCAGGTTTCCCGATACACCAAATAAATTCATCAAGGAAATTGCAAACAACATGGAAAGCGGAATTACCGAAGCAACAACAAGTCCGGCACGTAAATTTCCAAGTAACAAAACCAAAACAAAAATTACAATTAATCCTCCTTCAATTAAATTCTTTGAAACAGTCCCAACAGCGCGGTCGACAAGCTCTGTGCGATCATAGTAAGGTTCTATTTCCAAACCTTCTGGTAATGATTTCTGGATAGTTTCCATTCGTTTTTTCACGTCGGTAACAACTTTTGAAGCGTTCGAACCTTTCAGCATCATTACTACTCCGCCAACGGCTTCTCCTGTTGTATCAACTACAAAAGCACCATAGCGCGGCGCATGACCCATCTGGACTTTTGAAACATCACTGATTAAAATAGGTATTCCATCATTATTATTTTTTACAACTATATTCCCGACATCTTCAAGTGAATTAACCAAGCCGATTCCGCGAATGAAATATGCTGTAGGATTTTTTTCAATGTAAGCACTTCCGGTGTTTTGATTATTACATTCAAGGGCAGAAAAGATCTCATCAAGCGTAACACCCATTGCACGCAGCTTATCGGGGTTCACGGCAACTTCATATTGCTGAAGGAAACCTCCGTAGCTGTTAACATCGGCAACACCGGGTGTACCAAGTAATTCGCGGCGAACAATCCAATCCTGGATAGTACGTAATGACATGGCATCATACTTTTTCTCATAACCCGGTTTAATATGAAGTGTATATTGATAAATTTCTCCTAACCCCGACGAAATAGGCGCCATTTGCGGGGTTGTGAGTCCTGCCGGAATTAACTCTTCGGCTTCGTTAAGCCGTTCTGAAATTTGCTGACGTGCCCAGTAAATGTCTGTATTGTCTTTAAACACGACAGTTACAACCGATAAGCCAAGTCTTGAAATTGAACGCAATTCAATAACGTGGGGAATATTTGCTACCGAAACTTCTACAGGTGCCGAAATAAATTGTTCTACTTCATTTGCAGCCAGTGTAGGAGCAATGGAAATGATCTGAACCTGGTTGTTGGTAATGTCAGGAACCGCATCAATGGGCAATTCTCTTAAAGAGAATATTCCCCACAATATCAAGAAAAAAACAAATAATCCAATAAGTATTTTATTCTTGATAGAAAAATTAATGATTTTATCTATCATCTGATTAATATTTTAATAATGAAATAATACAGGAATGACAAAGCATTTAAGCTTTGCTTTAAAAAAAATGAAATAAAAAATCAATCAGATTTTAGGCGGTTGCCAGATTTGATAATAGATTTCAGGAATTGAGTGTTCAACGTATTCTGTAATAATTTCTTTTGATAATGTTGATATTTGATGAAATTCAAAAGAGAGTGAAACAACAGTATTCACCTGGCAGCAGTTACAAAAACAGAATGGCGAACAATGATGACAGCAATTTTCATCATGATGCTCATTGCACGATTTACTATCTTTTATTTTCTGAACCGAAAATGCTTCATGGTCACCATTGTCTTTACAGGGATAAAAACAAAGAGAAGAAATATATATAGCAAGTATCAGATGTAACCATTTCATCAAAGCAAAAATATAAAATAATTTTAAAGGTTGAAATTAATTAAGAAAAATTTAAGAAATTATACTCGTTCTAAACAGTTTTGCCTTTGCAAAACTGTTTAGAACGAGTTATACCGTACAGAGAACAAAAAATATTTTGCAAAACTCTTTTCTGTCGGTATAATTATTATCTACTAAGTCTGTAGAGTTAATATTTTTTATATATTTGTTCTTCTAAAAAAATCATTAAAATGAAAAATTCAATCACAATTTTATTTGCTGTTATCATTTTTGCTGCATCTTCATGCGGAACTTCTTCTGAAAAAAAAGAAAATAAAACAAACATTTCTGATTTAAAAGGCAACATAAGTATTTCCGGTGCTTTTGCACTTTACCCGCTTGCACAAAAATGGGCCGATGAATTTTGCAAATTAAATCCTAATGTAAAAATTGATGTTTCAGCCGGTGGTGCAGGTAAAGGAATGACTGATGCTTTGTCAGGATTGGTAAGCCTTGGCATGGTTTCAAGAGAAATATCAAAAGAGGAAATTGATAAAGGAGCATGGTTTATTCCCGTTACAAAAGATGCGGTTGTTCCTATTGTCAACGTTAATAATCCTGTACTTCAGCAATTATTGAACAAAGGATTAGATAAAGAAACATTAAAAAAAATATTTTTGACAGGTAGTGTTACCGATTGGGGCGCTGCTATAAAAAATGGGAAAATTAAAGGAAAGATAAATGTTTACACTCGTTCCGATGCTTGCGGTGCCGCTGATGTGTGGGCAAAATATTTAGGAAAAAAACAGGAAGATATAATAGGTACTGCAGTTTCGGGAGACCCCGGAATTACAGAAGCAGTAAAGAATGATAAACTGGGAATAGGCTATAATAATATTGGTTATGCTTACGATGCTACTTCAAAGTATGTAGTTTCAGGTATTAAAATTTTGCCGATTGATTTTAACGGAAACGGAATGATTGATGATAAGGAATATTTTTATCAGCATAAAGATAGTATTGTAAGAGCCATTAAAGACGGGCGTTTCCCGTCACCCCCCGCACGCGATTTATATTTTGTTTGTAAAGATCAGCCGAAAGATAAAGTTGTTGTTGAATTTTTGAAATGGGTGCTTACTGACGGGCAAAAATATGTTTCAGATGCCGGCTATATAAATCTATCAGAAGAAAAAATTAATACAGCACTTGGTAGATTGAAATAATAAATTTATTCAGTATTACTTATTAATTCGTGAAAGTTTATTTCACGAATTATTTTATCCCACTTGCATAATTGTTTTTTATGAGAAACAGAAAAAAATATAATTTGATTCTGGATTCAGTTGCAGGAAAAACAATGTTGTTGCTTTCGTTATCTTTAATTTTACTTTTATTTTTAATTATCATAGGTCTTTCAATAAAATCATTTCCCGTTTTAAAAAATCATTCTTTTTTTGAAATGATTTTTTCATCTGAATGGAAACCGTTGAAAGGTAAATTCGGAATGCTGCCATTTATCTCAGGTACAGCCTGGGTTACGATGATTTCTGTAATAATTGCAGTACCTGCATGTATACTTACATCAATTTATTTTTCAGAATATGCAAAGAAAAAATTACGCAATACAATTAATCCGGTAATTGATATTCTGGCAGGAATCCCTTCTGTAGTGTATGGTGTATGGGGAATTGTTTTTATCGTTCCTTTAATAAAAGAATATGTTGCGCCAATTTTTGGCATTTCCTCAACAGGATATACCGTGTTTACCGGTGGACTGGTTCTTGCGTTAATGATAGTCCCTGTGATCATTCATGTGTTGAATGAAGTGTTCAATGCTGTGCCGCATGAGTTGCGCGAAGCCTCATTATCACTGGGTGCTACAAAATGGCAAACCATAAAATTTGTTGTCGTAAAAAAAGCATTACCCGGAATAATAGCGGCAATAATATTAGGTGTGTCGCGAGCATTTGGTGAAACAATGGCAGTTTTAATGGTTGTTGGAAATGTGATAAAAATTCCGCATTCCATATTTGACGCGGGTTATCCTTTGCCTGCATTGATAGCAAATAATTATGGTGAAATGATGTCGATACCCATGTATGATTCAGCATTAATGTTTTCGGCATTGATACTACTTGTGATAGTAATAATTTTCAATGTGTTTTCGCGCATAGCTATTATGCGTGTTGAAAGAATAATAGGAGCATGATATGAAATTGAAATTATTAGAAGAGAAAATTTTTGTATGGTTAATGAAAGCATCAATGTTTATCATTGCCGGTGGACTTTTTCTCATAATCATAACTGTTTTATATAAAGGATTACCGGCCCTTTCATGGGATATGATTTTAAAAACTCCTAAAGGAGGATATTACCTTGGAAAAGAAGGAGGGATATTAAATGCAATACTTGGTTCATTATATCTTGCTGCGGGTTCAACCATTTTAGCATTATTGATAAGTTTACCTGTTGTAATTTATATGAATGTTTATTCCAAGAAAAATTCTTATTTCGTAAATACATTACGGTTGTGTTTTGATGTGATGTGGGGAATTCCTTCTATTGTTTACGGTGCATTCGGATTTATCATCATGATTTTTTTTGGGTTGAAAACTTCATTGTTAGCAGCAATAATAATTATAACTATTGTTATTCTTCCGGTTGTTATTCGTTCGGTTGATGAAGTGATGAAGATGATTTCAGAAGGATTATTTGAAGCATCATATTCATTAGGTGCAACAAAATTTCAGACTGCAAGAAGCGTAATTATAAAACAGGCAATGCCCGGAATAATAACAGCGGCATTAATTGCTTTTGGCCGTGCAATAGGCGATGCAGCGGCTGTATTATTCACCGCAGGTTATACAGATTATATTCCTACATCATTATATCAATCAGTTGCAACATTGCCGCTCGCTATATTTTTTCAATTGGGAACTCCTTTTCCCGAAGTTCAGCAAAGAGCTTATGCATCGGCATTGTTACTGGTTATTATCATTTTAGTTATAAGTATATTATCACGATTTTTTACAAGCAAATTAAAAAAATACAGGATCAGTTAGAAATGGATTTTATACCACATATCAGTGTCAGAGACCTTAATGTTTATTATGGGAATAATCATGTTTTAAAAAATATCAACCTTGATATTCCTGAAAAAAAAATAACTGCGATTATAGGTCCTTCCGGTTGCGGGAAAACCACTCTACTAAGATGTTTCAATCGTTTAATTGATAATGCTGATGATGTAAGAATTTCCGGAAAAGTTTTGGTTGATAATGAAAATATCTTTGATTCGAATATTGAAATTACAAGCATAAGAAAAAAAATGGGTTTGCTTTCACAGCGTCCATTTCCTTTACCTATGTCGGTTTACGATAATGTTGCGTATGGCCCGCGCATTCACGGAATTAAAAATAAAAAAGAATTGAATTTAATAGTTGAACATTATTTAAAGGAAGCAAGTTTGTGGGAAGAAGTAAAAGACCGTTTGAAAATGCCGGCTTCAAGATTATCTATAGGTCAGCAACAGCGATTATGTCTGGCGAGAGGTTTGGCTGTTGAACCGGAAATTATTCTGGGCGATGAACCAACGTCAGCACTTGATCCGCAATCGAGCCAACACATTGAAAAAAAATTTCAGGAATTAAAAGATAAGTACACTATTGTTTTTGTTACTCACATACTCCGACAGGCAAAGCGAATAGCCGATTATATTATTTTCATTCATATGGGGGAAGTAATTGAATGTGGCCCTGCTCATGAAATACTTGAGAATCCTAAAGAACAGAAGACAAAAGATTACGTTTCGGGAGTAATCAGCTAAGTAGATTTTATAAAAAAATCAAGATTGTTAAAAAAAATTTTCAATTTATCTAAAACGATTTAGTATTTTATTTATATTTGCCGTGATTTTTGTTCCAAAGCCTGAAAATAGTATAAAGTTGAAGAATGAGATTGAAAAGTGAGTGAAATTGAAAAAATGGTAAAAGTGAAAAGAGATATGAGAAAAAATTTAAAATTGTTTTTATTCTTCACCTTATTAATAAATATATTTTTTATTCATCAAAGTTTTGCACAGGAGTTAACTGTTTCAGGAATTATTACTGATAAAAACGATGGAACGCCAATGATTGGTGTTACTGTAAAAATCAATAATACAACCAATGGAACAATTAGTGATGCCAATGGAAAATATTCAATAAAAATTTCTAACCCTAATGATACATTAGTATTCTCATTCATCAGTTACAATACATTGATTATTCCGGTTAATGGGCAAAGCCAGTTAAATGCAGTTATGAGTTCGTCAGTAACTCAGTTGTCGGGCATGGTAGTTACGGCTTTAGGAATTGAGCGTGAAAAAAAATCACTTGGGTATTCAGTTACCGAAGTAAAAGGTGATATGCTGCAAACGGCAAAGGATGTAAGTATGATCAATCAGCTTTCAGGAAAAGTAGCTGGGCTGGATGTCGCATCAGCAAATGGAGGAGCGGCATCGTCGAGTAAAATTGTTTTACGCGGAAATAAATCTTTTACAAATAATAATCAGGCATTGATTGTTGTTGACGGTGTCCCAATAGATAATTCAACTGTTAGCAATGCAGGTGATAAATGGGGCGGACGTGATTATGGCAGCGGAATTTCTGATATCAATCCCGATGATATAGAAAGTATATCTGTTTTGAAAGGTGCAAGTGCATCGGCTCTCTACGGCTCCCGTGCTGCAAATGGCGTAATTTTAATTACAACAAAAAAAGGAAAAGCATCGAAAAAAATTCAGATAAGTTTTAATTCCAATACATCATTTGATACACCTTATATATTATGGGATATACAGAATACTTATGGTGCAGGACGCAATGGAAAATTTGAAGGTCCGTGGATAATTAATAGTAATGGTATTCCTGTTTTTGATGCAACGAATGCTTCGTCTTACGGAAGCTGGGGACCTAAGATGGAAGGACAGGAAATCATTGACTGGGACGGAAAACAAAAATCTTTTTCATCACAACCTGATAACTATAAAGATTATTTTCAAACAGGAATGACTTTGAATAACTCTGTCTCATTAAGTGGAGGAAAGAAAAATTCAACATGCCGTTTAACGCTTGCTGATTTGAAAAACACAGATATTGTCCCAAATGTATCAGTGAAAAGAACAAACATAAGTTTGAATGCAGGAACAAAAATTCACAAAAGAGTTACATTGAATGTTTTTGGCTCATACGTTCGCCAGGCTTATGATAACCGTCTTGGATTGTCGGATGCACATAATAATGCGAACAGGAATTATATTATGATGCCTCGTAATGTGAGCAATGAATCGTTAGAAAATAATTTGATGAACACTGATGGAAAAGAGCAGACATGGTATATGAACTGGGCATGGATGACAAACCCTTTTTGGAATGAAGAATATGAATTGAATAATGATACAAAAAACAGATTCTTCGGAAACACTTCATTAACGATAGATTTAGATACTAACCTTTCATTAATAATAAGAACTGCACCCGATCATTCATTACAGAAATTCTGGAGTCGTGATGCATATAATGGTTTAATAAGTTCGTTGGGGTCCTATAGTGAGAAAGAAATTCAGTGCGATGAGTACAATACAGATTTTTTACTGAGCTATAAAAAAGAATGGGAAATATTTTCATTCACTGCTAATGCCGGTGGAAACGCGATGTATGACAAATCAAAACAAAATACTGCGGAAACAAAAGGTGGTTTAAATGAACCCTATATTTATACTATTGAAAATAGTTTGAATACTCCAAAGTATCGTTCGTTATTATATGAGAAAGCAATCAACTCGTTATATTTTTCAGGTCAGCTAGCATATCATAATTTTTTGTTTTTAGATGTAACAGCACGTAATGATTGGTCATCGACATTACCAAAAGGAAACAATTCTTATTTCTATCCTTCATTCAGTTCGGGTTTTGTTTTTTCTGATCTGATGAATTTATCTAAGAAAGCAGAGAAAATATTTTCATATGGAAAGATAAGAGCTTCATGGGCAGCGGTTGGTAACGATACCGACCCCTATCGTTTAAATAAAACTTATTACGTTGACAGCACTGATACCTACGGAACAATTGCAAATGTTACAACCGTCATTCCTCCTGAAAATCTGAAACCTGAAAAATTAGTTTCAAAAGAAATTGGAACAGACATGCGATTCTTCTTCGACAGGATTGGTTTGGATTTTAGTTATTATAAAACAAATTCGTTTAACCAGATTGTTCAGATTGATGTTTCTCCTGCTTCGGGTTCAAACTATGCATTGATAAATGCCGGGAATATTGAAAATAAAGGCATAGAGCTGCAACTTAACGGTAAGCCTGTAGATGAAAATAATTTTTCGTGGAACTTTATTTTGAATTACACAAAAAATAAATCGGAAGTAATTGAGCTTGCAGAAGGCGTTGATAACTTACAATTGATGGAACATTGGGGGCTTAGCATTGAAGCGCGTCCCGGACATCCATACGGTGATATCGTTGGTTATGCAATAAAACGTGATGCGAATGGAAATAAATTAATTAATGAAAATGGAATGTACCTGAGGTCAGATACCACGCAGGTTTTAGGAAATATCAATCCAAAATTTAAATTATCGATGACCAATTCATTTACATGGAAAAATTTCACATTATCTTTTTTAATCGATGCAAGAATAGGCGGTGAAATGTTTGCCGGTACTGATATGTATGGATATGGTTATGCCGGAAATTTTTCAGAAACATTGGAAGGTCGTGATGCATGGTATGCTTCGGAAGAAGCCCGTGAAGCAGCAGGAATTTCTGTCGATGATTGGAAAGCAACCGGAGGTTATATGGCTGATGGTGTTTATCAAACAGGAACAATTTTGTTGAATGGAGAAAATAATCCTGAATCAATTTCTGAACATCCCGGATATTATACAAGTGGAGGATATGTATACGATCAATCGCATAATGTAGTAGGGACTGACCTTTCAGGAATTTCTAATCAAACTTTTGTTAACCCCGAAAAATATTGGAGTCAGTTTTCTGATTGGACAAACGAAATTCATGAACCTTTTGTGTATGATGCAAGCTATGTAAAATTGCGAGAGTTAACATTTACTTATAAACTTCCCGATAAATGGTTCAACAAAATACAAATGAAAAATTTTTATGTTTCAGTTTATGGAAGAAACTTATGGCTGATGTATAGTAAAGTTCCGAATGTTGACCCTGAAACTTTTCATGACAGCAGCAGCGGACAGGGATATGAATTATATTCTTATCCTGTTAGAAGAAGTATTGGTTTTAATTTAAAATTTGATTTTTAATATTCAGTGAAATATGAAGTCAATTAAAAATAAAAGTTTCGGAATATTAGTATTGATAATGCTTTTCATTGTATCGGGTTGTAAAAAAGATTTGACAGATTTGAATGTTAACCCGAATGAGCCGATAACAACCAGTCCTGAATATTTGTTTCGTTATGCATTAAAACAAGGTATTTGCAGTTACAACTCAAATGTAAATCTTGAACAGTGGGGATTAATGAACTGGATGATGTATTTTGCTTCAAGAGGCGGAGTGGAACAGGGAAAGGAGTATGTTGTACCTTCAGGAAAAGATGCATTCTGGCAGGAACAATACGCCGATGCATTAAGCAATATAAATGAAGTGTGTCTGATGACAAACGGAAAACCAGAATACGCGAATCAGTATGCGGCAGCAAGTATCTGGAGGGTTTTTCTTTTTCATCGCTTAACTGATTTGTGGGGCGAGATACCGTATTCAGAGGCATTGCAGGGATTATCGAATTTGAATTACACTCCAGTATATGATAAACAGGAATTAATTTATCTGAACATGCTGAATGAATTAAAGAATGATGAAGAGATGCTCGATCCTTCAAAATCTTTTTTTGATGCTTCAGCAGATTTAATTTGCAAAGGAAATATTTCGCGATGGAAAATGTTTGCAAACGCGCTCAGGTTAAGGCTTGCAACACGCATCAAAGACAGGCTGCCTTCAACTTACGCTTCGGTGGTTTTAGATTTATCAACAAAAATCATGATATCTTCAAATGAAGAATCAATATTATTTCCGTTTAACTCAGAAAAAAAGAATCCTGTTTACGAAGCAAGTTTTACAGGTCAGGCAGTGGTTCAAAATAATCCTTCAAAGTTTTTGGTTGACATGCTTGTGAATACAAATGATCCGAGAACTTCAATTCTTTTGGATAAATCTCCCATGTCAGTATTGCCCTGGATCCCGCCATACAAAGGAGTTCCCAATCTTTTACTCACGACAGATTCAGCATGGAGTAATTATAATCTTGATGGAAACTGGGGTGATATATCAAGAGTTGGAAAATGGTTTCTGCGTAATGAAACACCCGGTGTGATTATCAGTTATTCTGAAGTTTGTTTTTTAAAAGCAGAGGCAGCATTGAATGGCAGTTTGCAGGGAAGCGCTCAACAATTTTTTGAAGATGGAGTAAGAGCGAATATTCATTTTTATGAAGTATACGGCGATTCAACATACAGTGTTTCCGATCAAACAATCGACACGTATATTCAGTCATTGGCGCCGGTAAGCATGGAGCAGATTATAAATCAGAAATGGATTTCATTTGCTTTCTCGAATGGTTATGAAGCTTATGCAGAATATCGTCGTACTGCTTTTCCGAAATTAAAAAAATACGATGGCTCTGAAATTAGCGAGAATGATTTACCCAAAAGAATGATTTATCCGAATTCGGAATCCACATTAAACAGGGAACATTACCTGGAAGCAGTTTCGAGTCAGGGTGCAGACAATGAATTTACGCCTATCTGGTGGGATATGTATTAAAAATTAAAATTCAAAATAATATCAAAATGAAAATAGTTAATAAAATAATTTTTATAGCAATACTAAGCATAACGGGGCAAAGCGGGTTTTCGCAAACAACTTCTGCCGGAAAAAGTTTTTATGTAGATTATGCGCAATGGTGCACTTTAGGTTATCCCGGAATTTATATCAATTGTGGAAATGATAATGCATTCAATCCCGGAACACAGCTAACCATGGAGGTTTGGGCAAGGGCATACACTTTTGGTGAGAACAGAAAGATTATGGGTAAACTCGATAACCAATTTAATAATGGTTATGTTTTAGGTTTCGAAAATCTTGATGTGTATTCCGAAATTTTCAATCCCGATCATCAGGAAATTCCTCGTACCGGCCCGGGCTCAATGCCACAGGATTCAGCATGGATACACATTGCAACAACTTATGATGCAAATGGAAAAATGACCAATTATATCAACGGGGTGAATATTAGCGAAATAGATGTTTTCCCTCAAACTGCAATAGTTTCAAATACCAGTCCATTTATAATTGGGTTGGCTCCGTGGGATATTCTATCTTATGAATTTACAGGAAACCTTGATGAAATAAGGGTTTGGAATGTTGCCAAAACAGCACAGGAAATAAAAGATGGTATGTTTCATCAATTAAAAGGAAATGAAACAGGATTAATTGCATATTATAATTTTGATGAAGATGTGGATTCAATTGTTCATGATAATGGGTTGAACCATTTGAATGGAATTTTACATAACTCAACAAGCACCTGCTTTTCGTGGGCTGATTCATATGCCCCGGTAGGTGACTCTATAATGGCAGAACAGTTTGATATCAATGCTTCGTGGTATGGAAAAAATGCCGATCAATATACTTATGCAGTCACACAAAACGGGTTATCGTTGATTACTTCGATAGGAGAAAAAGAATTTTCAAAATATGTAGTGTTTGGTCACAATAACGAGGCTGGTGTTACTGCATTGGATGCACCGGTTAATGCACCGCCTGATTTCAAGCGATTGTCAAGGGTTTGGTATGTGAACAAAGGAGGTGAGTTTGGTTCGCAGGTGGTTTTTAATTTACTGGATGCGGCTTCCGGTGGTACCATGCTGACTTCGGGTGGTGCAGATTCGTTATATACATTACTTGTTAGAGATGATACTTCAGGAATTTTTCAGCCTTTAATGTGTGCGTCACAAGTTATGGGAAATACAATTTTGTTCAATGATGTAAATCTGCAAGAAAAATATTATACTTTATGTTATACAAGCGAAAAGCTTATTGGTACCGGTATTAATGATGATATAGAGATAAAATATTTTGCAAAAATTTTCCCCAATCCGGCTCATAACAATTTGTTTTTGGAATTGCCGGAGAAAGCAGAAATCAGTATCAGCGATTTATCGGGTAGATTATTAAAAAATTATTTTGAAGAAAAAGGAATTAATAAAATTGATATAAGTGAATTTTCAAAAGGAATCTATGTTTTGGGAATTCAATATAAATCACAAATAGAAAAAAGAAAAATCAGCATTCAATAAAAAATAAAATTATAAAACACAAAATCTCAAACCATGAAAAAAATATTTTTTATTCTTATTGCGATTATAGCAGGCATAGTTCAAACACCCGTGTTTTCACAGAATTTCGGGCTTGACCTTGATGGCACGAATGATAAAATTGGTGTTACCGATGCCACATCACTAAATCCAACAACCGCATTAACTCTTGAAGTATGGATAAATGCAGATACCTGGAAAAGCAGTGTATGGGCAGGAACAATTATCGGCAAACAATCAACAAGCCCCGACTGTGGATATTGCTTAACAGCTGGAGAAGGAGGCAAAGCCGAATTCACAATTGCAATAGGAAATGTTTGGCAGAAGGTTACAACGCCGGCTGTGATGGGCTTAAACGCATGGTATCATATTGCCGGAGTATATGATGGTTCAATTATGAAAATTTATATTAATGGAGAACTACAGGCAAGCTTGAATGTAACTGGTGCAATGAATCCTTCGACCGGAAAGATTTTAGATTTTGGAGAGAACCCTACATGGACAGGTCGTTTATTTGATGGCACACTCGATGAAATCAGGATATGGAATGTTGCACGATCACAGGCTCAAATACAGGCATCGATGGCAAGTGAATTAACAGGAACAGAATCCGGCTTGGTTGGTTACTGGAAAATGAATGAAGGTACCGGAACAACAGCTAATGATGCAACATCGAATTTAAATAAAGGGACATTATTAAATATGGATCCGGCTACAGATTGGGTTCCCGGGTTCGTTGTTACAACCTGCGATGTTGGTGTGATAGGTATTGCAAAGCCATCGATATTCGGCACAGGTTTTACCAGCACTGAAAAAATTGCAATTGAAGTGAAAAATTATTCCACATCACCAATAAGCACTTTTCAGGCAACATATAAATTAAATAATAATACGCCGGTTACTGAGACTGTGAATGCCACTATTCCTGCATTCGGAACATATATTTATACGTTTACGAATACAACAAATCTTGCCGGACAATCTGCATGTACTGTAAAAGCTTATGTTTCGGCAACATCAGATAATAATCATACCAACGATACAATACAACAATCGATTACTCAGGCACTGGAAAATATAATATTTAATGGCGTTCAACATAATTTTGGTTCGGCAGGACAAACAAATATTAAAACAGTTTACATGCCCGAATCATTTGATAATTACAGTAAAATATTATTGGAGGTAAGTTTACGATGTCCTACCGGTGGTTGCGATCCATGGGATCAGGCAGCACAGATAAAATTATTGAAAAATAATACTGAGTGGGAATTGGCAAGATACATTACTCCTTTCGGAATTGCTTGCGGAAACTGGGAATTTGATATTACCGATTTCAAATCGTTACTCTCTGGAAAAATTCAGTTGCAGTCTTTTGTTCAGGTTTGGGGTGCATCCGGATGGCTTGTTGACATTACTTTAAAACTGGTTCAGGGAACACCGGATTATAAATATGTAAAAGTTGATAAACTTTGGAACACGGATTATCTGGTTTATGGCGACCCTGCAATATCGTATGATTTAACAGATACCTCTATTTATATTGAACCTAATACGGAGAAAGCTGTAATCAGGTTGACCACTACCGGACATGGTCAGGGCAATACAAATAATGCTGCTGAATTTATGAATGCAACTCATTCAATTAAAGTAGATGGTACAGAAACTTTTTCACAGAATTTATGGAAAGCGGATTGTTCCAGTAATAGTTGCTCAAATCAAAGCGGTACATGGCAATATGCAAGAGCAGGCTGGTGTCCGGGACAGGATGTTCAACCTGATTTTTTTGATTTGCAAAATCATTTTACTCCCGGAGTGCCGATTAGTCTTGATTATGTTTTGCAATCGTATACAAATTCATTAAATACCGGATACGACAATAGCTCACACACCGAGCCATTTTTAAGAATACATGGTTATTTGATAACATATAGCGCTACTCCTTTAATAACGGATGCTGAAATTTCAAATCAAAAAACTGATGTTCTTGTTTATCCAAATCCTGCGAATGATAACATATTCATTAATGTTAAATCAGGGATTAGCGGAAAAACAAATATTGGTTTATATGATGTAATCGGGAAATGCTTTATTTCTGAAGAGCTTGATAATGCTGATAAATCATGGCATACAGAAATGGATGTACATAAGATACCTGCAGGAATATATTTACTGAAGATTGCATCACAAGAAAATGTAATTGTTAAAAAAGTTATTATTCAATAGGAATGGTTTTTTAAAAAACGTTGAATAATTTGTTAAATTAATTTGTGCGAGCCACTTATTTAAGCGGCTCGCACGTTATTAGAAATAAAGAATATTGTATATAAAATATTGAGTGATATTTTTATTAGCAATTGTAATCTTTAGATGTATTTATAAAATTTTTTATAATTCCGATTTTTTAATAACTTTGCAAACCAATAATATTAAACCTCTCCGTAGCTCAGCTGGTAGAGCAATTGACTCTTAATCAATGGGTCACAGGTTCGAATCCTGTCGGGGAGACAAATAAATGTCAAATTGATGATGTCAAATTGGAAATGTCGAATGAATAACTAAATTTTTACATTTTATATGAAACATCTGCAATTTGACATTTATTATAATCGAGAGGGTAGTGTTCTTTCAATAAAAAAATTAAAAACAATAATCGGGGTGTAGCGCAGTTGGCTAGCGTACCACGTTCGGGACGTGGGGGTCGGAGGTTCGAGTCCTCTCACCCCGAC